>DATABT010000535.1:0-2285 GCA_036259455.1 Longimicrobium sp.
AAGAGTGGAGCCAAACACGTGCCGAGGCGGGGGTGCAAAGTCTCATCCCGCGCGTCCGACCGAAGGGAGTGGGCGGGGGCACGAACCGAATGGGTTGACAGATGCGGCGTATGCGTCGAATTGTAATTGGCATGAAGGGGGCGCTGTCCGGTCTGCGCGATGTCCCTTTGAGCAGACGACTTCCGGAAGTTGATTCGGCTCTTTCATTTTGCGCCACAACGCCGGTGGTCTGGAGCCGTGTCGGGAGGTTGTGTTCTGGGTGATGCTGCGGTGATTGTTGCCTCAGCGCCGCAATTGGCGATGGACGCCGTCCGATCTGCGCCGATCCCACGCCTGTACCGGCGCTGGATCTTTTCGCGAATTCGATCCTGGGCCCGGCGGAGCGGTGCTGGTGGCGTTCGAGGAGGCTACGGCCGTACCGCGCTGCGGCTCCCCTCCGTGCGGCCGGCGATCGACTCCGCTGCCGGGTTGGGAACGCGTGTGCCGGAGCCGCGGACACGATCCGCTGAACTGCGCGGCTACTCCTCCAGCTTCGCGTTGCCGGGCATGAAGGCGAGGACGTGGCCGTTCCACTGCAGGTACAGGCGGCCGGCCAGGCGCTCCACGCGCCGCGTCTGCGCCGGCCCGCCGGGTGCCGACAGGTGCAGGATGCCGCCCGTGGTGGTGTAGGTGCCGCTCTCCGTGCGCAGGGCCGGCTCGCTCCGCCCGCGGACGTTCATCTCCAGCGTGTACGTCCCCTGCCCCTTCTTCTCCTCGTCTTCGCCGGGCGTCAGGCGGAGCACGCCGTGCAGCACGTGGAGCGGGGCGTCCGACGCATCCAGCGCCGCGGGGAGTCCGGCCCCGTCCACGCGTTCCAGCAGCCACACGCCGGCCGGCGCGGGCGGGGTGATGGCGTCGCGGCGGTCGTCGTCATCCTCCTCGTCCAGCCGCAGCTGCACGCCCAGCGAGACAAACCAGCCGCTGAAGTCCAGCGAGCGCGGCCACTCCGCCGGCAGCGGCTCCTCCCCGTGCGAGGTCCACTTCACGCTGGGAAAGCGGCGGACGCGCCATCCCGCCTCGCCGTACACGCCCGGCAGCCCGTCCAGCCCCAGGTACAGCCCGGCCGATCCGCCCACCTCGAAGGTGCGCGCCTCCACGTCCCACACGTTCCCGGACGCGTCGTACGCCTGCGCGTTCCACAGCTCCGCCAGCCCGAAGCTGCCGCCCAGGAAGCCGTCCAGCGCGCCCGTAATCGGCCGGCTGGCGTAGAGAGAGATGGTGGGGAGCGCGCGAAGGGACGTCCGCAGGTCCAGCGACGGCTCCACCGCCTCGTATCCCTGCAGGTAGCTGGCGCCCAGCCCCAGCTCGAACTCCGTGTCGCCCGCCTGCGCCAGGTTGATGAGCACCTCCGTCCCCGCGCCGCTCAGCACGCCGTCGCCGCCGACCTCGTCCGACGACGGGACGCCGCCCACGTGGTAGAAGACGGTGACGGCGCTCACCTCGTCGAACAGCCCCTCCACCAGCCCCAGGTCCTGCGCGGCGGCGGGGGTGGAGGCCAGCGCCAGCGCGCCCGCGGCCAGGAACGCGCTGCGGAGGGATTCGTATCGCATCAGGGCCCGGGAGAATGTGGATGACGGTCAGCGGAAGCAGCGCAGCGGCACGTCCAGCGGCGGATACGTGCCCTGGAAGGAGAAGTGCCACCACTCCTTCTCGTAGTTCCGGAAGCCTTCCGCCGCCATCGCGTCCACCAGGATGCGGCGGTTCTCGGCGACCTGGCCGGTGGCGTTGGCGGTGTGCGCGGCCTCGGAGAAGGTGTCGTACGCCGTCCCCATCTCCAGCTCGCGGCCGTCGGAAAGGCGCACGACGGTCAGGTCCACCGTGCCGCCGCGGTTATGCCCGCTCTGCCGCGCCACGTATCCCTGCTCCAGCACCCACTCGTTCCCCGTGCGCTCGGCCCACTCCACCATCCCCAGCGTGGCGCGGACGGGGCGGTAGGCGTCGAACACCTTCAGCCCAAGGCCGCGGGAACGCAGCGCCTGGTGCACGCGGGCCAGCGCCTGCGCCGCCTCTGGACGCATCATCGCCAGCGGCCGCTCGTAGCCGGGGAGCACCGCGCCGGTGAAGTTGTTCGCGGTGGCGTAGCGGATGTCCGTGCGGATGGTGCGATCCACCGTCTGCAGGTTCACCAGGGTCCCGGGCGCGACGCTGCACTCGCCCTCCATCCAGGGCGTGGCGTCGGACGGGGTGGCGCCGGACGGCGCCGCCGTGCGCGCGGGGGCGGCGGACGCGCACGCGCCCAGCAGCAG
>DATABT010000536.1:0-5872 GCA_036259455.1 Longimicrobium sp.
GCCGCCGCAACCGCGGCCCCGACGGCCGCTGGCGCGACAGCGTGCTCCTGCACACCACGCCGCGGGACACGCTGCGCATCGGGTGGCCGTAGCCCTCCCCCGGCCTCGCCCAGGCTCGTCCCCTCCCGAAAACCCGCGGGAGGGGGGACGAACGGCACGGGCTCCGGGGCGGTCGGGAGGGCGTTGCGCGAGTGGCCGGCCGCCCCCTCCCTGGCCCTCCCTCCGCAAACCGCGCGGGGGAGGGAGCGAGTTCCGGTGCGGCACCGCTCGCGAGGAACGAGCGGATGGGGGCGCCATGCGGGACTCGCCACATACGCGGGAACAAACGAACGGGGCACGCGCCCGGACGTCTACGTAAACAGATCGTGAGCTGATGGCGGGACTGGAATCGCTGCTGAAGGGGCGGGAGCTGGGGGGGCGCTACCGCATCGAGGAGGTCATCGGGCGGGGCGGGATGGGCGCCGTGTACCGCGCCACGGACCAGCGTCTGGGCCGGCCCGTGGCCGTAAAGGTGATCACCGCCGCCGCCGGCAACGACCCCGAGACGCGCGAGCGGCTGCGCGCGCGGTTCAAGCACGAGGCCGCCTCGGCCGCCCGGCTGCCCAAGCACCCCAACGCGGTGACCGTGCACGACTACGGCACGGACGACGAGCTGGGGCTGGACTACATCGTCATGGAGCTGCTGGAGGGCGAGGACCTGGCCACGCGCCTGCAGCAGGGCGGTGTGCCGCCCATGGCCGAGGCGCTCCGCATCCTCCGCGACGCGGCGCGGGGGGTGGCCGTGGGGCACCGCGCCGGCCTCATCCACCGCGACGTAAAGCCCGGCAACGTTTTCCTGGTGCGCCACGGCGGCGAAGAAGAGGTGCGCGTGCTGGACTTCGGCATCGCCAAGGCGATGGCGGAAGAAGACACCGCCTCCGCCGGCCTCACGCACGACGGCCGCGCACCCCTTTCCCCCGCGTACGCGTCGCCCGAGCAGCTGCGCGGCGAGCCGCGGCTTACGCCCGCGTCCGACGTCTTCTCCCTCGGCGCGCTGGGGTTCCAGCTGCTGACGGGGACGCGGCCGTTCACCGACGCGGACCGCGCGCGGATGGGCGCCGGGCTGGAGGTGCCCGTACCCGCCCTGCGCGCCCGCAACCCGCGCGTGCCGGCGGAGGTGGAGGAGGTCATCCGCCGCGCGCTGGCGCCCGATCCGGCGCAGCGCTACGCGGACGCCAACGCGCTGGCCAACGCGCTCGAGTCGCCCCTCCGCCGCCTGGCGGGCACCCCGCTTGGCACCGCCGTCCCCGGCGCCCCGGCGGCGGGCGCCGGGATGGACGACGACCGCACCATGCTGGCGGACGCGGACCGCACCGCCTTCGCCGACGACGACGGGACGATGCTGGCGCCCCCGCCCCCCGTGGGTGCCACGCCGCGCCCGGTGCCGGAGACGCGCCCCGTCTCGCCGGTGATGACGCCATCCCGCCGCCGGCAGGTGGCGGAGGCGCGCGGCGGCATTCACCCCATGGTCTGGGTGCTCCTCCTGGCCGTCATGGCGGTGGGCGGGTTCCTCATCTGGCAGCAGGTGAACCGCCGCCCGTCCGTGGGGCCGGTGGCGGCGGACACGACGGTGGTGGACACCGCCAGGCAGAACACCATCGACAACACCGACGCGCTGGCGCTCAGCATGGAGGGGCTGCGCTTCCTGAACGCGGGCGACCCGGCCATGGCGCTGGACTTCTTCCGCCGCGCCGCCGCCATCGACGAGCGCAACGTGGAGTACCGCGACCAGATGGCCGTGGCGCTCATCCGCATGGGCCGCCACGCGGAAGCCTCGCAGCTGCTGGAGCAGAGCATCCGCATCGACCGGCGCTACGACCTGCTGTACAGCCACCTGGCCGAGGCGCGCCTGGCGATGGGCGACACGGTGAGCGCCATCCGCGCGCTGGAAGAGTTCGTGGAGGTCACGCACAGCGCCGGCGACCGGCAGCGCGCGCTGCAGATGCTGGAGGCGCTGCGCACGCCGCCGCCGCCCGTGGTGCCGGTACCCGGGCCGCGCGACAGCATCCGCATCTCGCCGCCGCCGGTGCAGACGGACACCTTCGCGCCGCCCACGCGCCCCGCGCCGCGCGACAGCATCCGCATCGGCTTTCCGCGCTGACGTTGGAGTACGCGGTGTCGGTGCGCGGCTCCGGGCACGTGGAGCTGGCGGCGTACGGCCTGGCGGACGCGGAGCACCAGGTGGAGAAGGAGATCCGCGCCCTCTGGCCGGACGCCGCGGGCATCGACGTGCTGGACGTGGCGCGGATGGACGAGGCCTCGCGCATCGTGGAGGAGTTCCGCGTCCGCTACCGCGTGCGCGGCCTCGTCCGCGTCGTGGCGGATACGGAGGCGGACGCCCGCAGGGCCGCGCTGCGGATGATGCGCGACCGCTTTCTGCGCACCCGCTTCGAGCGCGTCACGTGGGAGGTGGTGTAGCGGATCGGGAGGAGGGGGCGGGCCCCGCGTCGGGCGGTTGTCGAAACGCGAGATTCACGGTAGCCGCAGGCTCCGCGTCGGGCGGTTGAAACCGCGGCTGGAACGTCACGAAGTCCGCCTTCGCAGACGGATAAGGTTAAGCGACGGACCGTCTCGTCATCGCCTCATCACCGGCCGATGATTTCCTGAGGGAGGCGCCGCGTCAAGCCTGCCCGTGCTCAGAAATCAAGGCGCCGACCGAAGGATCTCCTCTCCCTGCCTCGGAACCCGTCCCTGGCGCGCTGAACCGGCCCGCGGAGTCCGCGAAGGCGGACTTTGCGCCTTTCCAGCGGCGAATTCATTCGCTCCGGCGGAAGGTCCGACGCAGAACAACACCCATTCTCACGGCACGTAGCTCACCGCGAAGTACGCGGTCAGGTCGTTGCGGTAGCCGCCATCCAGCCCGTACGCCGTCCCCGCCAGCAGCCGCATCCCGGGGCTCGCCGCCGCGCGAAAGCCGGGGATGGTGAGGGTGAGCTCGGCGCCGATCACCCGCAGCCACCGCTCGTACGCGGGATCCGTCGTTCCTCCCCAGAAGTACGGCGTCACCAGCCCCAGGTTCGTGCTCACGCGGTAGGTGACCAGGTCGCGGCCCTCCAGCGCGCCCCAGCGCAGCGCCGGCATCGGCACCCGCTGGCCCACGACGGCCTCGTCCACCAGCAGCGTCGCGGGCCCGCCGACCGTCCACTCCTCCCACGCCGGCGCACCCGTGCTCACCCGCCCCAGCGACGCCTCCGCGCGCAGGCCCAGCCCGCCCCACCCCGCGCCGAACGCCGTCGTCACCAGCCCGCGCGCCCAGCGCTCGCCCAGTGTCTCCCCCGCGGCGCCGAAGACGGTCAGCACGCCGGCGGAGTACGCGGAGCTCACGCGCCGCCCGTCCGTGGCGTACCAGCGGCCGAACGCCAGCATCCGCGATCCGCGCTCGCCGCCCACCATCTCCAGCTCCCCGGCTGAGGCGCCCAGCCGCCACTCCTGCGCCCGCCGCCCCGCGCTCCACGCGTTGCGCGTCGCCAGCGTGGCGCCCGCGTAGCGCGCGTCCCGCCCCCCGCGCCCGTACGCGGGCAGCCGCGACGGATCGTGCGCCAGGTAGAACGCCTCGCCGCTGATGGACGGCCGCATCCCGCGCCAGACGGCGGTGAGGGATGCGCCGCGCTCCATCCCCCGGTCGCCCCACGCGCCCTGCGCCGCCAGCGCAAGCCGCCCCACGGGATCCACGTTGTAGAGGATGACGCCCGCCGATCCGCCGTCCGCGTTCGCCGCGCCCAGCGGGAGGACGCGCGTCCACCGCGGCCCGACGCCGTAGCCGCGGGATGCCGGGACGGGTCCACGCGCGAAGGTGTCCGGCACCGTTTCCGCCACCCGTGGCACCGCGGGCACCAGCGCCGCGGGGAGGCTCACGACCGGGCCGGGGTGCGCGTCGTCGGGGTCCACGCGGTGCAGGTCCAGCCCGCCCGCGTGCAGGGAGAGAAAGAAGACGTCGCCCGTGCGCCGGTCCACTTCCGGCGCCACGGCCGCGCCGGTGACGCGCGTCAGCGGCTCCGCGGTGCCGGTCCGCGGATCGACGCGCGCCAGGTTGGCGATCCCGCCCGCCTCGCTGACGGCGATCACCCCCATGCCGTCCGCCGCAAAGACCGGATCGTACGCGCTCCCCCGCGGGTCGTCGTAGACCACCCGCGGCGCGCCGCCCACTGCGGGGATCGTCACCAGCTTCCAGCGTCCGCCCTGCTGCATCGCCGCGACCACCGTGGAGCCGTCCGGCGACCAGCGCGGATGGTCGAACACCAGGTCCGGCGCGCCCGCCGCGAAGGGCGTGATCTCGCCGCTGCGCAGGTCCACCATCACCAGCCCGCAGAAGCCCTCGCGGCACTGCACGGCCACCGCGCGGCGCCCGTCCGGCGCGGGATCGGCGGTGCGGATGGACGCGCCGTGCGTCACCCGGCGCACGGTGTTGCGCCGCCAGTTCCACACGAACAGGTCCCGCCGCGTGGCGCCGCCGCCGATGGGCGCCGCGCGTACGACGAGCAGCTCGTCGCCGTCGGGCAGAAAGCGCGGCGCGTCGTAGGGACGCCCGTCCGCGGGGCGCAGCGTGGCGAGCGGCGTGCGCGCGGGGGGATGGACGCGGATGGCGGGGACGTCTTCCGGGTCGCGCTCCAGCAGCCGCCGCCGCGCCGCCTCGTCCGCGCTGTCGGGGGCGGCTTCCGACGTACGCCAGACGACCACGCGGCTGGACGCGGAGGTCGATCCGCGCAGCGTGACCGCCACGTGCTGTCCGTCGGCGGAGACGGCGGGGTCGCCCGTGCCCCACGCCAGCCGCTGCACCGTGTCTCCGGCGACGAGGCCCGCCTCCGTGAGCCGGCGCCGCGCCTCCAGCGCGTGTGCCGTCACGTCGACGGTAAAGAACCCGTACATCTCCTGCGGCGTGCCGCCGTACACGCCGGAGAACGCCTCCTCGAACGACCGGCCCTCCCGCGCGCTCATCCGCCGCCACAGGTTCACCAGGCTCTCGTCGCCGCGGCGCTCCGCAAGCCACTCCAGGAACGCCGATCCCGCCAGGTACGCCATCCCCCCCGCCTGGTACGGCCCCGTCTCCGCGCTCAGCTGCGCGTACGACGGCAGCCGCCCCTCGATGGCCCACTGCCGCAGCACCGCCGCGCGCGCCACGCCGTGCGGCCGCCCGCTCCCCGTCAGCGCGCCCTCCACGTACGTCGCGTAGCCCTCCTTCACCCACCGGGGCGAGCCGGTGAGCGGCCCCACGCCGCGCGGGTCGATGAACGACATCAGCCGCCGGAACGGACTGCGGCTGGGGCGGGTGAGGTGGGCGATGTGGACGAACTCGTGGACCAGCAGCTGCTCCACGAAGCTGCGCGTATGTCCAAGGGTGGAGCGCGCTTCCGGCGGGGTGGGATAGAGCAGGATGTACGGCGTGCGCAGCAGCGAGTACGCCACGCCGTTCGCCTCGCCCGCGGGGTTGTCGATGACGACGGTCACCCGCCGCTGCGGCGCGCTCCCCACCGTTGCCGCCACCACGGAGCGGATCCCCTCCAGCCGCGAGACCACGTCGCGCGTCCACGTCTCCAGCTCCGTGGGATAGTGCACGTCGAAGTGCTCCGTGCGCAGCGTCCGCCACTCCAGCCAGGGGCGGGTGGTCTGCGCGCGGGCCGGCGGCGCGAGCACAAGGGCGAGGAGCGCCGCGAACAGCAGCAGGCGACGGATCATGCGGATGCGGTCGGTGGATCGGCGGACGGTGGGCTGCGTCGCGGGACTACCCGGTTACGGGGTGGCGTGTTTCAACGAAGAGACAGGGCGGGGATCGGGGATCGTCGAAATGCATCGAAGTGCGCCCCGCGGGGTGCCCCTCCCCGGCCCCTCTCCGCTC
>DATABT010000537.1:0-4584 GCA_036259455.1 Longimicrobium sp.
CTGCCGGATCTCGTCCTGCACCTGCTCCGGCGCCAGAAAGATGTGCGCGTCGTCCTGCACGAAGCTGCGCGTGCGCATGAGCCCGTGCAGCGCGCCCGTCACCTCGTTGCGGTGCAGCACCTGGCTCTCCGCCACGCGCAGCGGCAGCTCGCGGTAGCTGTGCGCGGAGGTCTTGTAGAAGAGCATGGTGTCGGGGCAGTTCATCGGCTTGAGCACGAAGTCGGGCTCGCCCGCCGCGTCGCGCACGATGAACATGTCGTCCGAGTAGTGCTGCCAGTGGCCGGAGGTTTGAAAGAGGTCCGGCTTGTACAGCACGGGGTTCAGGATCTCCACGTAGCCGTACTCCGGCTGCAGCTCCTTCCAGAACCGCCCCAGCTCGTTGCGGATGATGAGCCCCCTGGGATGCCACAGCGCCGACGCCGCCCACGGATGGAAGCTGAACAGGTCCAGCGCCGGGCCCAGCACGCGGTGGTCGCGGGCCTTTGCCTCTTCCACGAACGCCAGGTAGTTCTTCAGCGCGTCGCGGCTCTCCCACGCCGTGCCGCTCACCCGCTGCAGCGACGGGTTCTGCTCGCCGCGCCAGTGCGCCGGGGAAGAGGCAAGGAGCTTTACGTGCTGGCAGAAGCCCGTGTCGGGAACGTGCGGCCCCGCGCACAGGTCCACGAAGTCGCCGTTGCGGTAGAAGGTGACCTGCTGGTCCGCCAGCTTCTCCAGGATCTCCAGCTTGTACTGCTCGCCGCGGTCGCGAAAGAACTCCACCGCCTCCGCGTGGGGAATGACGGCCACCTCGAACGGCTGCTTCTCCTTCGCGACCTGCTGCATCCCCTCCTGCACCGCCGCGATCTCCTCCGGCGTGAGCGGCGAGTCCAGCCGTACGTCGTAGAAGAAGCCGTGCTCCGTGGCGGGCCCCGTGGCGAAGCGCGCCTCCGGCCGCACGTGCCGCAGCGCCGTGGCCATCACGTGCGCGGAGCTGTGGCGAATGCGGCGCAGCTTCTCATCCGACGGCAGCGCGCGGAACTCCTCCGCCGCCACCGGCCGCCACTCCCGCTCCCGCAGCCACTGATCCCAGTCCCTCATCGATCTCGTCTCCCGATCTTCAAGCGTAAAGCCGGCCGTGCGGCCGGCGATTGTCGTCCGTTCCCGTTACGCGAAGGCGTGGAGATTAACGGCCCGTCCCGCCCCGCGCCACCGTCATCCCGGCCAGGACAGATGGGGCGCACGCAGCGTTCAGAGACGGACGCGCTGCACTCCAACTCCGCTGACTCCGCTGACTCCGCTGACTCCGCTGACTCTGCTGACTCGGCGTGAGAAAAGCAGTTCACAAAAAAGCCGCCCCGTTGCGGAGGCGGCTCGGTCAGGTACGGCGCAGGTGCGCTCACCCTGCCGCGCGGGCGAGCTCCGCCGGGACGGCGTCCGTAGTGGTCGTCAGCCCGCGCTGCTGCTGCAGCAGGCGCACGTAGCGGTCGGCGATGGCGGGCCACGAGAAGTGGCGCGCCGTGTACGTGGCCGCGCTGCGGGATGCCGCGCCCACCAGCTCGCGGTCGCCGCGGTAGCGCAGCACCAGGCCGAGGAACGCGTCCGCGTCTTCGCTGGGCACCAGGTGCCCGTTCTCGCCCTCGCGCACCACGTCGCTGATCCCCTCCAGGTCCGCGGCCAGCACCGGCATCCCGCACATCCCCGCCTCCAGCATCACCACGCCGAAGCCCTCGATGTCGCCCTTGACGTGCACGTTGGGCATCACGAACAGGTCGGCGCCGCGATACAGGCGGCTCAGCATCTCCTCGTCCACCTTGCCCAGCATCCGCACGCTGCCGTGCAGGCCGTGGCGGTCGATGGCCTCCTGGATGCGCCCCGTCATGGGCCCCTCGCCCGTGATCAGGTAGATCACGTCCTTCGGCAGCCGCGGCATCACGCGGTCGGTGAACCACTGGAAGCCCTTGCGCTCCTGGTGCCGTCCCACGCTGACCAGGATGAGCGCGTCGTCCGGGATGGTCGCCGGCGACTCGCCGATGGCGCGCAGCAGCTCGCGGCGGGCGGCGCGGCGGTCGCGGGGCGCGTTGAACAGCTGCCCGTCCACGCCGCACGGAACGACGTGCATGCGCGACGGCGGCATTCCGCGGCGCGCGCACTCCTGCGCCGTGGCCCGGCTGATGGGGAACACCGCGTCCAGCGACCCCAGCACGCGGCGCACGTACCACTGGTAGCCGATGGTGGGCAGCGTGACGTCGCGCCCCACCGGCACAGCGGTGACGATGGCGCCGGCCCTGTGGATGGCGCCGATCATGGTGGGGGTGAGCGACGCCGTCACCATGGACGAGTGCATCACCACGTCGATCTTCTCGCGCCTCACGATGCGCGGAATCTGCCAGAGCAGACCCGCCATGTACCCGGGCATGCGGTACGGCGTGGCCTTCCACGACGTCTGCAGCAGCAGCGAATGCATCTCCACCGCCGGGTGCTCGGCGAGCGCGGCGAACTGTCCCTGCGCCAGGCGCTGCATTCCGCCCACGTTGCTGAGCGGATCGCCGGGAAGCGGGAACGAGTGGGAGACGTAGAGAATGCGCAACAGCGGCTGCTCCGGAGGCGGGCTCCGACCGGGGTAACTGATTGAAAGCCCTAAGTATACACCTGCTGGCGGGGAAGTGTCCAGCTTTTCGTGTGGTACGTGGCTTTCTCCTCCTACGCGGACGGAGGGCTCCGGGATTCGGGAAGGGAAAAGAACGTGTCGCGCGCAGGGCGCGGAGGAAAAAGAGAGCGGACGCGCAGACGCGCCCATCATCCCTCCGCGTGAAACGCTTCTACGCGACGCCCGCCGGCTCTACCTCGACGGCGTTGTCGTAGAAGGTGGCCCCGCCGCCCATGTCCGTTGCCCGCTGCGACGTGGTGTCGTTCACCGTGCGGCCGCCGTCGGACAGCATGGCCCAGCGCACGCCGTAGCTTACGGCCACGCCGGGCCGCACGTCTTCCGTCACCACCGCGCGGCCGAAGAAGTGGCCGCGGTCGTTCCAGCAGCGCACCCGGTCGTCCGACTGGATGCCGCGGACGGCCGCCTCGTTGGGGTGCAGCAGCACCCGCGTGTCTCCCCCAGCGCGGGCCAGGGACGGCACGTTCACGAAGGTGCTGTTCATGAACGGATGCTCCGGCGGCGACAGCAGCATCAGCGGAAAGCGCGCGGCGTGCCGGGGATCGGCGTCCGCGCTCTCCGCCGCCGGGATGTACGTGGGGACGGGGTCCAGCCCCAGCCGCTCCAGCTCCGCAGCCACGATCTGGATCTTGCCCGTCGGCGTGTTGGGACGTGGATCGGCGTAGGGGCGGAAGTCGTCCGGCACGTTCAGCCGCACCCATCCCTCCTCCACCAGCCGCTCGAAGGTGATCCCCTGCAGCCACGGGTGCGACGATTCCAGCGCCTGCCGGATGAGGGTGACGTCGTCCTCCCGCAGTTCCGGATCGTCCAGCCCCATCCGCGCCGCCAGCCGCCGGAAGATCTCGCTGTTCGGCAGCGACTCGCCCACGGGCGCGATGGACGGGCGGTTGAGCGTGAGGTACAGGTGCCCGTACGCGCTGTGTACGTCCCAGTGCTCCAGCTGCGTGGTGGCGGGGAGCACCCAGTCCGCGTAGCGCGCCGTGTCGGTGACGAAGTGCTCCATCACCACCGTGAACAGGTCGTCGCGCAGCAGCCCCCGCCGCACCTGGCCCAGCTCCGGCGCCACCGCCGCGGGGTTGGAGTTGTAGACGACCAGCGCCTTCACCGGCGGCCCGCCCACCCCCGCGTCCGGCTGGGTGAGCGCCTCGCCCAGGCGGATCATGTTGATGGTGCGCGTGGCGGGCGGAATCCACTCCGGCTTCTGCAGCGCGCCCGTGTTCAGCTTGAAGGCGCCGCTGGTGGAAAGCGTCGCGCCGCCGCCCCGCTCCCGCCACGCGCCGGTGACGGCGGGGAGGATGGAGATGACGCGCACCGCCATTCCGCCGCCGTGGTGCCGCTGCAGCCCGTAGTTCAGCCGGATGAAGCTGGGCCGCGCCGCCGCGTACTCCCGCGCGAGCCGTTCGATGCGCTCCGCCGCGAGTCCCGCGGCCTCCGCCGTACGCGCCGGCGTCCACTCCGCCACCCGCTCCCGCAGCGCCTCCCAGCCGGCGGTGTGGTCGCGGAGATACGCCTCGTCCTGCAGCCCGTCGCGGAAGATGACGTGCATCATCCCCAGCGCCAGCGCGGCGTCGGCGCCGGGGCGGATGGCCAGGTGCTCGTCGCACTGCGCGGCCGTGCGCGTGCGGATGGGGTCGATGGCGATGATGCGCGCGCCCCGCTCCCGCGCGCGGCGCAGCGCCGGCCACAGGTGCGGGTTGCTGGTGAGGGTGTTGGTGCCCCACAGCAGGATGAACCGCGCGTGCTCCGCCTCCACCGGCGTGGGGCCCATGCGGTCGCCGTACGTGACCCCCCATCCCACGCTCCCCGCCGTCGCGCAGATGGTGCGGTCCAGCAGGCTGGCGCCGATGCGGTGAAAGAAGCGCCGGTCCATCGACTCGTTCTGCACGGGCCGCAGGCCATCCTCCCGTACTCGTACAGCGGCACGCTGGGCCGCGTGCAGA
>DATABT010000538.1:0-2018 GCA_036259455.1 Longimicrobium sp.
GGACGTACGCGGCGTTCTCCGGCCCCACCTCCACCTCCAGCGTCCCGCAGGGCGCGGCGGCCGCGGCGGCCTCTTCCTCCACGACGTCGATGAACGGCACGACGCCGTCCGCCCCCTCTGCCAGCCGCCGCTCGCCCAGCAGGACGACGGCGCCGGAATCCGCCGGCACGCGGCGCCTGCGCGGCGCGGGATCGCGCGGATCGACGGGGAGGAACGCCGCGCCCGACTTCATCACCGCCAGGAGGGCGACCGGCAGCTCCAGCGAGCGCTCCAGCGACACCGCCACCCGTCCGCCGCGCCCCGCGCCGCGCGCCCGGAGGCGCCGCGCCAGCCGGTTGGCCCGCGCGTCCAGTTCCGCGTACGAGACCGTCCGCCCCTCGAACTCCAGCGCGGGTGCGTCCGGCGTCCGCGCGGCCTGCGCATGGAACAGCCGCCCGAAGGTGGAGAGCCCGTCCCCCGGCTCGCCACGGCTCCACGTCTCCAGCGTCCGCCGCTCCTCCGCCGCCAGCACCTCCACCCGCGACAGGGGGCGCGACGCGGAGCGGCTGATCTCGCGCAAAGCGGTACGCAGCGCGTCCATGATCCGCCGCGCGCCGTCTTCCGTGAACCGGCGGGGATCGTAGTTCAGCCGCAGCTCCAGCTCGTCCATGGGCGCGACGACCAGGGTCAGCGCGTAGTTCACCCGCTCGGGCACGTCCATCACCGGCGTGAACACGGGCGCGTCGGCCTCGCCCGCGTCCAGCGGGTAGTTCTCGAAGACGAACACGCTCTCGAAGAGCGGCCGGTCGCGCGGAACGGCGCTCCACCCCTGCACGTCCGTCAGGCTGACGTGCTCGTGCTGGCGCATTTCGCCCTGCAGGCGCTGCAGCCCCGCCAGCCACTCGCCCACCGTGCCGCCCTCCGGCACCCGCGCGCGCAGCGGGACGGTGTTGATGAACAGCCCCACGGCGCGCTCGATCCCCGGCAGCTCCGCCGGACGGCCGCTCACGGTGGCGCCGAACACCACGTCGCGGCGCCCGGCGTGGCGCGCCAGCACCAGCGCCCACGCGCCCGCCACCAGCGTGTTGAGGGTGATGGCGTTCTCGCGCGCAAAGGCGCCGAGCCGCCGGTGCTCGTCCGTGGACAGCCGGGCGCGCAGGTACGCGTGCTCCTCGGCCACGGCGGCGCCGCCGCGGTCCAGCGGCAGCGGCGTGGGCTCGGCGAACCCGTCCAGCGCGCCGCACCAGAAGGTTTCGTCCGACGCGCGGTCCTGCCGCTGCAGCCATCCCACGTAGTCGCGGTACTTCGGCGCGGGGGGGAGCTGGGGCGTGCGTCCCCGGCGCGCGGCGGCGTAGAAGGCGTCCGCATCCGCGAACACCAGCGGCATGGACCAGCCGTCCAGGATGGCGTGGTGAAAGGTGAAGACGAACAGGTGCCGTCCGCCGCTCAGCCGCATGAACGCCAGCCGCAGAAGCGGCGCGCGCGACAGCTCGAAGCCCCTCTGCCGGTCCGCGGCCAGGAACGCGTCCAGCTCCGCGCGCCACTCGTCCTCCGCCAGCCCCGACCAGTCCCGCCGCTCCACCGGGAGCGCGGCCTCGCGATAGACCACCTGCAGGGGCTGCGGCACGTTCTCCCACACCAGCCCGGTGCGCAGCGCGGTGTGCCGGTCCACCGTGCGCTGGAAGGCGCGGGCGAACGCGTCCACGTCCAGCTCGCCCTGCACAAGCAGGGGCGCCTGCTCCACGTACGCGCCGGTCCGCGGCGAGTACAGCGCGTGGAACAGCAGCCCCTGCTGCAGCGGGGAAAGCGGGTAGATGTCTTCGACGTTCTTGCGGTTCACCGGGACTGCCAGTGCGAAGGTGCGTGAGCGCGAAAGTGCGAGTGCGAAAGTGCCAAAGTGCGAAAGTGCGAAAGCGCGAAAGCGCGAAAGTGCGAAAGTGCGAAAGCGCGAAAGTGCGACAGGCACCACGCTGCGGCCGCGGGGCCCCTCCCCCGGCCCCTCCCCGCTCGTTGTTCGCGGAGAGGGAGAATTCGGTCAC
>DATABT010000539.1:0-4262 GCA_036259455.1 Longimicrobium sp.
AGCGCATCTTCGCGCTGGCGGAGCGGCACCCGGAGGAGCTTCCGGAAGCGGCGGCGGCCGTGCGCGACTGGCTGCGCGCGGTGCTGAGCGCGGAGTTCCAGGCGGAGACGCGCCATTCGCCAGCACAGCGCCCGCCCGGGGCTGATGAGGCCCCCGGCGAGGTCCCCTGACCTCCGCATCGCCGCTCCGGACCCGGCGTCCGGGCCGCGTCCATTCGCCGGAGCAGCCGGCGGCAGAGTAGATGGTGCGCTCCTTGCCCGGCGGGAGGCCGAAACGGTGGTCTTCCCCCGACGGATCGGAGCCGGATGGCCAAGCACCCACCAGACGACCACATGGCACCGCGCGTTCCCGCGGACGCCGTGGCCGCGCCGCACAACGGGATGATGGACCGCCTGCGCCCGGTGCACCTGTACCGCGCCGTGGCGCTCGGCTTTCTGCTCCTGCTGGTCTACCGCCACTGGGACCAGCTTACGCACGTGTTCCTGCTGGGCTACGCGGCCGCCATCCTGGCGGTGGTGCTGAACGCGCTGCGCGGCCTGCTCCCCATCAAGCGCAAGTGGCTCGCGGGCATCATCGGGCTGGTGGTGGTCGGTTCCGTCGTCGGCGCGCTGGCCGTGGGGATGCCGCTGCTGTTCAACCAGGCCAGGGGCATTCTGCAGACGGGGCCGCAGCTGGAGCAGCAGATCACCCGGTGGGAGCAGCAGATCGAGGCGAAGACGGGGATGAAGGTGAACATCCCCCATCCCTCCGGCATCCTCAAGGGCGGCGGCGGAGAGGGTGGGAGCGGCGGGGGGATGATGGGACGCGCGGCCACCTTCCTGGAGATCCTCTTCATCCCGCTCATCCTGTTCTTTGGCGGATTGTTCGCGCTGGCGAACCCCAACGACCGGCTGCTGACGCCCGTGATGCGCGCGCTCCCCGAAGGGCTGCGGCTGGCGTGGTACCGCATCTTTCAGCTGCTGGGCGACCGGCTGCTGGGCTGGGCCAAGGGGACGGCGACGGCCATGCTGTGCGTGGGGGTGCTGAGCACGGCGGCGTTCCTGATCATCGGCGTGCCGAACGCGGTGGCGCTGGGGCTGTTCAACGGGACGGTGGAGTTCATCCCGCTCTTCGGGCCGTGGCTGGGCGGCATCACGGCCGTGGTGGTGGCGTTCCTGGACGATCCGCAGAAGGCGCTGTGGGTGGGGATCGCGGCGCTGGCCATCCAGCAGATCGAAGCGAACCTGATCACCCCGTGGTCCATGTCGCACAACGCGGAGGTGCATCCGTTCGTAACGCTGTTCGCGCTGGTGCTGTTCGGCGGGTTGTTCGGCTTTCTGGGAATTCTGCTGGCGCTGCCGCTGGTGCTGCTGGTGTGGACCGTGGTCCAGGTGCTGTGGGTGGAGCGCGCCATCGACACCGACCGCGAGCGCATCGATCCTGTCGCGAGCGAGTGAACGGACGGACCACGCGAAGGAAGAGAGGCAGGACGCGGAGGGCTCCAGGGCGTCTCCGCGTTCTCTCGCAGTTCTTCCTTCGTGATGCTCTCGCGCGAGGTGGACAGCGCGTATACGTTAGGCGCGCAGGGACATCGACGCGTCTCACACACGATCCATCGAACCACCATGCTTCGAATCCTCCGGGCGCTGGCGGTGCTGGCGGCGCTGGGGCTGGGCGGCTGCGCGTCGGCGGCGCGCTCCGGGCCGGCCATTGCCGACGTGCCGTCGCTGATCGCGGCCATGCACGACCGCTACGCGGGCACGTGGTACCAGACGCTGAGCTTTACGCAGGCCACCACGCGCGTGACCGGCGACTCGTCGCACACGGAGGAGTGGCGCGAGTGGGCGGCCATCCCCGGCCGGCTGCGCATCGAGATGGGGCCGCCGGCGGAGGGGCGCGTGGTGATCTACGCCCGCGACAGCACGTACGTGCTGCAGCACAATCGCGTGGTGCGGCGCGTGGGGCGGATGAACCCGCTGATGACCATGGGCTTCGACGTGTACCGGCAGGCGCCGGAGATCACGCTGGACCAGCTGCAGCGCCAGGGCTTCGACGTTACGCGCTTTCACGTGGACACGCTGGAGGGCACGCCCGTCTACGTGATGGGCGCGGAGCGGGGCGACTCCACCCGCCGGCAGATCGCCATCGAGCAGGAGCGCCTGCTCTTCATCCGCATGCTGGAGACCCTCCCCAGCCAGCCGGGGGTGATGCAGCACGTCTGGTTCCGGGGCTACCAGCCGCTGGAGGGCGGATGGATCGCCCCCGAGGTGGAGGTGCTGGTGAACGGGCGCCGCGTGTTCCACGAGGTGTACTCGAACATCCGCGCCAACGACTCGCTGGACGCGGGGCTGTGGGCCATCCCCGCGAGCGACTGACGGCCGCATCCAGATGCCGCGGGCGCGCCGTCCGCGGCTCCCCTCCTTTCCGCTCCATGACGATGAACCGCGACGAATCGCCGCAGCGGCACGCCTCGCCCACGCAACTGCGCCTCATCCGCCTGTCGCTGCTGCTGACGGTGATGATCTTCGGCGTGCTGGTGACGGTGATGGTGCGAAACGAGCCGCCGCGCGCGCCGGAGATGGCCCGGCCGCTGCAGATGGTGAACATCGCCTACCTGGTGGGGGCGATGGTGGGCATCCTGTACTTTCAGCGGCGGCACGCGGCGGAGCGCGACCGGCAGCGGCGCGTGACCTTCAACGTGATCGCCTGGGCGCTGGGAGAGTCCACGGCGCTGTTCGGGGCCGTGCACTACCTGCTCGTCGGCAACCCCATCCCGTACCTGGTGGGGCTGGGGACGCTGCTCGCGTCGTTCGTGCTGGTGCCCATACGCGATTGAACGGGTGAGTGTCGCTGAACCTGGCTGGCGCCGAGGCATGGAGCCGGCCCCGCGGTCATGCCGGCGAGATCTTTCGGCCGGCGCCAAGGACCTTCGCACGACTAGGCTGCGCGCGGTGCCTCCATGAATGGAATGAAATTCTGGCCACGCCCGGAGCGGGAAAGCGGGTCACCAGCACGGGTGAGCAGATTTCTCATTCAGTCGGCGCCATGGGTTCCTGCACCGGCGGCGATCACGCGGGGCGCCTCCTTCGAAATGACAGCCGCGGCGTGGCGACTTTCGTGATACAGGATGCGCACAGCGCAGGGTGACTCAGAAAATCACGTGCACACCGGCGGCGGCGTCTGCCCGGCGGACGTGCGGTCGTACGAGCACACCGCTACCTTGCGTTTCGACCATCCCGGGGAGGTGGTCACCGTCACGCGCACCGTCACCATCCAGTAGACGCCGCCCATGCCCAGCGCCAACGCCACGACGCGCTTTTCCGACCGGGTGGAGAACTACGTCCGCTACCGGCCGACGTACCCGGCGGAGGTGCTGGACGTGCTGCGGGCGCAGACCGGGCTGGCGCCGGGGCAGGCGATTGCGGACGTGGGATCGGGGACGGGGATCTCGGCGAAGCTCTTTCTGGACGCGGGGCACCCGGTCTACGCCGTGGAGCCCAACGCGGAGATGCGCGCCGCCGCGGAGGCCATGCTGGCCGGTGACCCCCGCTTTCGCTCCGTGGCCGGGAGCGCGGAGGCCACCACGCTGCCGGACGCGAGCGTGGACCACGTGGTGGCGGCGCAGGCGTTCCACTGGTTCCCCCCCGCGGCCGTGGCGCCGGAGTGGCGGCGCATCCTGCGGCCGGGCGGGTGGATGGTGCTGCTGTGGAACACGCGGCAGACGGACACCACGCCCTTTCTGCGCGCGTACGAGGCGCTGCTGCGGGAGCACGGCACCGACTACACCTCCGTCAACCACGAGAACGTAACGGAGGATGCCCTGCGCGCCGTCCTGGGCGACGGCTACGGGCGGCGGGTGGTGCCCAATGCGCAGGTGTTCGACTTCGAGGCGCTGCGCGGGCGGCTGCTCTCCTCCTCCTATGCGCCCAACGTGGATCATCCCGGCTACGCGCCCATGCTGGCCGCGCTGGAGCGCATCTTCAACGAGCACCAGCAGGACGGCCGCGTGCGCTTCGAGTACGACACCGAGATCTACTTCGGCCGCGGCACCTGATCAACAGATGGGTCTCACACAGCCACAGAGTCAACAGAGTTAGCCTCGTGCGACACCCGACGTTCCGTGCGCGCCCCGACGTTCATCGAAATGAGGTTCTTCGTCGATTTTGTTGCAGGTAAACAGACCCGACGCCGAACTGTCATTTCGAAGGAGGCGCCTGCACGGAACTCAGCCCGTGCAGGATTCCCATGGCGCCGACTGAGAAATCTACTCACCCGTGCTGGTG
>DATABT010000540.1:0-9412 GCA_036259455.1 Longimicrobium sp.
GAAGAGGTGGAATCGGGCTGGCCGGGAGTGCAAACATATGAAGGCAAGGGCTCTTCTGGCAATTGGCTGCGTTGCCTCGCCGGGGTACAGGGTCTTGCGCGCATGGGGAATGACGGCTCAGATGCAGAACCGCGGCGACGGACGTGCGCCGGAGCCTTTCCTCTGAATCGCGGGCGATGAGCGAAGCGCGGACGATCCTCTGGCGGTGGATGGACCGGCCGGGGCACGAGGCGGCGCGGCTGGAGCAGGCCGGAACGGAGTGGCACCTCACGGGCACGTCCGTGTTCGCGCACCAGGAGGCGCCGTGCCGGCTGGACTACCTGGTGGTGTGCGGAGCGGACTGGCGCACAAAGCAGGCGCGCGTCGCCGGCTGGGTGGGCGCACGCACGGTGCTGTGCGAAATCGAGGTGGATGCGAACGGTGGCTGGTCGATCAATGGCGAGCCGGTGCCGGCGGCGGCGGGATGCGTGGACGTGGACCTCAACTTCAGCCCCTCCACCAACCTGCTCCCCATCCGCCGCCTGGTGCTGGAGGTGGGCCAGGAGGGGGCGGTGAGCGCGGCGTGGCTGCGCTTTCCCAGCTTCGCGCTGGAGCGGCTGGACCAGACGTACCGCCGCACGGGCGACCGCTCGTACCGCTACGCGAGCCGCGACGGCGAGTTCGTCCGCGACATCGAGGTGAACCCGACGGGCCTCGTCACCCGCTACCCGGACTTCTGGGAAGCCGTCCCGGGCACCGGGGACTGACGCCCGCCGGACGGGGTCAGAGGGTGTTCCGCAAGCTCGCGCGCCAGATCAGTCATCCTGAGCCATTCGGGCCCTTCGCGCACCCTGTCGGATGAAAGTCGCTCGCGCCACGGCTGTCATTTCGAAGGAGGCGCCCGCGTGATCGCTGCCGGTGCAGGAACCCGGCGGCGCCGACTGAGAAATCTACTCGCCCGGGCAGGTGCCAGCCCCGCTCGACGGCCCTCGCCCGAATGGATCTTTCCATTCAGTCATTCCGCGCTACGTGCACCGTGTCGGATGAAAGTCGCTCGCGCCACGGCTGTCATTTCGAAGGAGGCGCCCGCGTGTTTGCTGCCGGTGCAGGAACCCGGCGGCGCCGACTGAGAAATCTACTCGCCCGGGCAGGTGCCGGGCCCCACTCGACGGCCCTCGCCCGAATGGATCTTGGGAGCCGCGCAAGTCCCTGTTGCCGCACGACATACGGAGGCGACCGAAGGACCTGCCGGCAAAGCGAGAGACCCCGCTTCGGTGCGAGGGACTGGGACTTCGCCTCGCGGACAAGGTCCTTCGGTCGCGCCGCAAGCGTTGTGCACCACCGAGTTCCGTTAGGGCGCTCCCTCGGGATGACGTCACCTGCTTCTCAGTGGATGAATCTTTGAACACGCGCTCAGGGTGACTGACCTTCTGGCGGTGGGGCAACTCTCACGCGGCGACGGCGAGGCCCTGCCGCACCAGCGGCGCGGCGGCCGTGGGGGCGAGCGCTTCGCCGGCGCGCAGCGCGCGGAACGCGGACGCGGTGTCCGGCTCCAGCAGGGCAAAGGCGCGGCGCGGGCCGCGAAAATCCACCAGCACGTGGTACTCGCCGGGCTCGGCGTGGTCGTACGGGAGCGGGCGCCTGGCGGCCAGCGCGCGCATCACCGTGAACGGCTCGCGCGAAAAGCGCGCGACGCCCACCAGCGGGTGCGGGCGCAGGGGCGTGTCCTCGCGGGCGCGCGCCGCCGCGCCGGCCACGGAGGCGCGGGTGCGCTCGGGCGGCAGCAGCGCCAGCTCGTACGTCTCCATCTCCCACTCCAGCACTTCCGCCAGCAGCGGCTCCGCCAGCGCGCCCTCCGCGATGCGGCGGCGCAGGAACGCGGCGAAGCGGCGCATCTCTCCCGGCACGCCGCGCGGCACGCGGGGGTTCTCCGCCCAGAACGCCTCGGCCACCTCGCGCAGCCCGTATCCCAGCAGATGAAAGGTGCCGGGGAGCTGCGAAACCAGCGGGGACAGGCGGCCGTTGCGGTACAGCATGCAGTTCATCCGCATCCCCCGCTGCGCGGCGGCGCTGGCCAGCCGCTCCACCTCGCGCGGCGTGAGGTCGTACGCGGCCAGGGCGGCGGCGCCGTCGTCCAGCACGCTGCGGCAGAGCGCGGGCGAGGCGGCCATGGCGGCCATGGCCCGCTGGAACGCGGCGAGCGACATCAGTCCCCGGCGGCCGGACGGCGCGCCCACGCCTGCCGGGCGCGCTCCAGCTCGCGCAGCACGCCGTCGTGGCCGCCCAGCGCGGGAAGGTAGTGGTCCTCGAACTCGAAGGTGATGCCGCACAGGCTGGGCGCGCGCTCCACCACCTCGTCCAGCAGGTCCCACACGGGCCCCGCCACCGGACCCGCGTGCGAGTCGGTGTACATCCCCGCCACCTCGCTCCCGCCGGCAACGTGCACCTCCACCACGTTGCGCAGGTCCACGGCCGCCAGGAACTCCCGCGGGTCGAAGCCGTGGTTCACGGAGTTCACGTACACGTTGTGGATGTCCAGCAGCAGGCCGTTCCCGCCCCGCGCGCAGAGCGCGTTCAGGAACTCGGGCTCCGTCATCTCCTGCCCCGGCAGGTCCACGTAGTACACGTTGTTCTCCAGCAGAAAGGGGACGGGCACCATCTCCCGCACCCGCGCTACCCGCCCGGCGATCATCTCCAGCACCTCGTGGTCGTACGGCACCGGGATGGCCAGGCCGGCCTCCTCGCTGTGCGCGTCCATCCCCGGCAGGCGGCTGAACGAGAGGTGGTCGCTGTGCCAGGGAAAGCCGTAGCGCGCCTGCCAGCGGGCCACCTGCTCCACGTGCTCCACGTCGAACAGGTCCGCGCTGCCGATGGAAAGGCCTACGGAGTGCCCCACGATGGGCTTGCGCGCGGCCACCCAGTCCAGGATCTCCACCTGCTTCTCGAAGTCGGAAAAGCGCGGCCCGGAACCGGGGCCGTCGTCCACCCAGAAGCGGTCGGGAACGATGGCCATGTAGTCCAGCGCGTCCACGTGCTCGTGGATGAAGCGCGGCAGCGAGGGCACGTACAGCAGCCCCACGCCCAGCCGGGGCAGCGCCTGCAGGTCCGGGCGGACGGCGGCGAGGGCGGGAGCGGCAACGGAAGCGGCGTTCATGAGGAGCTCCATCGGGTGCGTGCGGAGGTCCGGACGGGCCGCCGCCCCGCCAAGGGGCGGAGCGGCGGCGGCGCGGGTCAGCCCGCGGGGGAGTACCTGGGATCGATCGCGTCCTCGTACGGCGGCTCCACCGGCTGGAACCCCGACAGGCAGGTGGGGCAGGTGGTGGGGTCGACGGGCTCTACCGGCTCGAGCGGCCTGATCGTTTCGGCCATGACGTCCTCCGTGAATGGGATGAGACTACGGCATGCCTGGGGCGCGCACGCCCGGGGCGGGGTGCGGCTCAGTACCCGGGATCGATCGCGTCCTCGTACGGCGGCTCGATGGGCTGAAAGCCCGAGCGGCACGTGGGGCAGTTGGTCGGGTCGATCGGCTCGTACGGGTCGTAGCTGGAATCGGCCATGGTAACCTCCGTTACAGGGGTGAGAGATGGGCCTGCGCCGTGCAGGATAGCCCCCGCCATATGATTAAGCAATACAGTCGCAAAACGTGTATGTCGTTTACGACGCTGCCTGCCTCGACCACCTGCAGGCGCAGCAACACGGGAGCGTAGCAGCCTCCCGACGACTGCCTCCATTCTGTGCTCAATACGGCCCAATCCGAGCGTGAACACGGCTGAATGCGCCGACTCCCGCACCCCGGCCCATTGAGGGAATCCATCACAACGAGGGGCGCCGAGGCGTGCGATGCACCCCTCCGCGCCCCTCGTCGTTTCCTCCGCGTCCGACTGTGTTGCTGAACCCGGTGCCTCCGCCAGGGCGTTCGATTTCCTGAGGGAGCGCCCTCGCAGAACTGCTTTGCGCGCGGTCGGTTGGGCGCGACCGAAGGATCTACCCAGCACCGGCTGGGAGGCCGCCTTCCTGCACGGGCGCCGCGTCCCGGTATTTCGGGCGAGATCCTTCGGTCGCCACCGTAGACCACGCATCAACAAGGACTTGTGCGGCGGCTCCCTGAATAGACAGGAATCCGGACGAGGTCCGTCGAGCGAGGCGTGGCACCTGCCCGGGCGAGTAGATTTATCAGTCGGCGCCACAGGTTCCTGCACCGGCAGCGATCACGCGGCGCCTCCTTCGAAATGACAGCCGCGGCGCGAGCGACTTTCATCCCACAGGGTGCGCCCAACGCCGAACGACTCAGGAAATCAATTCGCTGGACGAGAGCAACACCCTGTCCTCCGCGTGAAGCCGATCAGTGCGCGTCGGGGTCTTCGATCAGGTAGATCGGCGCGAGGGCCTGCTTCGCATCTCCCACCGTGAGCTCGAACTCGTAGGCGCCGGCGCGGGGAAAGACGAGCTGGTCGATGGGGATGGCCATCTGCGTGCGGGCCGGGCGGTGGACGGCGTACTGGTCCTCCACCTGGGTCTGCGCGTTGATGGTGAGCACGGGCCCGCGGTCCGGGTCCAGCAGGTTGACCGTGAAGTCGATGGCGCCGCGCTCACTGGCGTCCCACTCGATGGTGGTGACCAGGGTGAGCCGGTCCTGCCGCGCGGGAAAGCCGCGTGCGTACAGCTCGTGAAAGACGCCGTGCACGTCCATGCGCCCGTCGCTGCGCAGCTGGGCGTCTTCGGCGATGACGGAATACAGAACCTTCACAGAATCCTCTGAGTCAGGAGAAGAGTGCTGTTCAAAGTCGTACCCGCACCGCCTCCGCGTGCCCGTGCAGCCCCTCGGACTCGGCGAGGCGGATCACGTCGGCGGCGTCGCGGCGCAGGCGGGCGGGCGAAAGGCCGATCAGGCTGGTGCGCTTGACGAAGTCGTACACGCCCAGCGGGCTGGCGAACCGCGCCGTGCCGCCCGTCGGCAGCACGTGGTTGGGGCCCGCGAAGTAGTCGCCCATCGGCTCCGGGCTGCTGGCGCCGAGGAAGATCGCGCCCGCGTTGCGGATGCGCCCCGCCAGCGGCAGCGGCTCGCGCACCAGCAGCTCCAGGTGCTCCGGCGCGCGCAGGTCCGCCACGGCCGCCGCGTCCTCCAGCGTCTCGACCACCACGATCGCGCCGTTCGCCTCCAGCGCCGCGCGGGCCACGTCGCGCCGCGGGTTGCGCGCCAGCAGGCGGTCCACCTCGCCGGGGACGCGCGCGGCCAGCTCCGCCGACGTCGTCACCAGCCAGGCGATGGCGTCTGGATCGTGCTCCGCCTGGCCGATCAGGTCCGCCGCAGCGTGCACGGCGTCGGCCGCGTCGTCGGCGATCACCAGGATCTCCGACGGGCCGGCGACCATGTCGATGTCCACCGTGCCGAACACCTGGCGCTTGGCCTCCGCCACCCACTTGTTGCCCGGCCCCACGACCTTGTCCACGCGGCCGATGGACTCGGTGCCGTACGCCAGCGCCCCCACCGCCTGCGCCCCGCCGATCCGCAGCACCTCCGTCACCCCCGCCACGTGCGCGGCGGCCAGCACCACCGGCAGCACCTCGCCGCCGGGCGTGGGCGTGACCATCGCGATCTGGTCCACCCCGGCCACGGCGGCGGGGATGGCGTTCATCAGCACGGAGGAGGGATACGCCGCGCGCCCGCCGGGCACGTAGATTCCCACGCGCCGCAGCGGGGCCACGCGCTGCCCCAGCACGGTGCCGTCCGGGTCGATGTCCAGGAACCCGTGCTCCCGCTGCCGCTCGTGAAAGGCGCGGATGTTCTCCGCCGCGCGCCGCAGCGACGCCAGCAGCGCCGGATCGACGGATTTCGCCGCGCGCGCCAGCTCCTCCGCGCCGATGCGCAGCCCCGCCGCGCTCCCGGCCTCGAAGCGGTCGAAGCGCGACGTGTACTCCAGCAGCGCCGCGTCCCCGCGCGACGCCACGCCGCGCAGAATGCCGGCGACCGCGTCGCGTAGCGCGGGATCGTCCGTAGAAGCGGCGGCCGCCATCTCCCGTAGCTCGCGAAAGGGCGGCGCAACGCGCAGGGTCCGGATGTCAGGCACGTCGGTCCGATTCAGATCGAGAAAGCCAGCGGCCCCCCAGCCCCGGCGGATGAACTCGCGGCTGGGAGAACGTGATGTCCGCCGTCGCGGACCGCTCCTGCCGCACGCCGTCTACCGTGCACCGGGGCAGCCTCCCGGCGGATGAAGCCCCGCGCGGTTTGCGGGGCTTTCCGCTGTCGTTGCGGCGGCTTCAGCCGCTCCGGCGCGGAACCCGCCTGCGCGCTCAGCTCTCGCGCTCGATCGCGCTCGCCAGGTCCGCGATCAGCCGCTGGTGCTCTTCCAGGCGCAGCTTGTGGCTGGCGCGGTTCACGATGAGCCGCGCGCTGCTGCGGGAGATCTCCTCCACGACCACGAGCCCGTTATCCGCCAGCGTGCGGCCCGTCTGCACCAGGTCCACGATCCAGTGCGCCAGCCCCAGCAGCGGCGCCAGCTCCACGGAGCCGGAGATGTGGATGAGCTCCACCTGCATCCCCTTCCCCGCGAAAAAGCGGCGCGCGCTCTCCACGTACTTGGTGGCCACGCGCGGCATTCCGCCGCCGGCAAGCCGGGGATACGCGGCGTCGCGCGGCGCGGCGACCGCCAGCGCGCATCCGCCGAACCCCAGGTTCAGCGGGCGCAGCACGTCCGGCTCGCGCTCGTCCAGCACGTCGCTTCCCGCCACCCCGGCGTCCGCCACGCCCGCTTCCACGTAGACCGGCACGTCGCCGCTCTTCACGGGAAGGAACTCGAAGCGCCCGTCCGCGCTCGGCAGGATCAGCCGGCGGCTGTCGCGTGCGGCCGGGTCGATGATGGAGCCGATGCGCTCGAACCGCTGCAGCGCCTCGTCCATCATCCGCCCCTTGGGAAGCGCGATGCGCAGCGGGCGGCTCACGGCGCGTCCTCCAGCAGCTCCGCCAGCGCGTCCGTCTCCATCGCGAAGCCCACGGCGGGGCGGTCCATCCCGTACAGCGCCAGCAGGTCGTCGTAGCGCCCGCCGAACGCCACCGCGCGGCCGGCGCCGCCCACGAACACCTCGAACTGCATCCCCGTGTAGTAGCCCAGCCCGCGGATCTCGCCCAGGTCGTAGACCACGTGCGCCCTCTCGTCTTCCCCCAGCAGCGCGTCGATGGCGCGCAGCCGCTCGATGGCCGCCTCCGCGTCCGCGCCGCTGGCCAGGGAGCGCGCCCGCACCAGCACCTCGCCCCGCCCGATGAGCTCCGGCAGCTCCACGAGGGCGCGGGCCACGGCGGCCGGAGCCCCGTAGCGCCGCGCGCCCTCCGCCAGCGCCGCGCGGTCCTTGCGGTCGATGGCCGTGCGCAGCGCCTCGGCCTCGTCCGGCTCCAGACCGGCGAGGAGCGGGCGGACGAAGCGGATGTCGCCCAAGTTGATCTGGAAGTCGCGGATCCGCAGCGCGTTGAGCAGGCCGATGACCATCCGCAGCACCTCCACGTCCGCGTCCGCCTCCGCGCTCCCCAGCAGCTCCGCGCCCAGCTGAAAGGTCTCGCGCGCGTGCCCTCCCCCTTCGGGACGCTGGCGGTACACCTTGCCCGCGTACGACAGGCGCAGCGGCGGCTCCGCGTCGCGCAGGCGCGTGGCGGCCATGCGCGCGATGGCGCTGGTAAAGTCCGCCCGCAGCGCCACCAGCCGCCCGTCGCGGTCCACGAAGCGGATGAGCTCGCTGGCCAGCTTGGTGCCGGCGCGCGTGAACACCTCCTCGTATTCGAAGGTGGGCGGAATCACCTCGTTGTACTGCGCCGCCTCGGCCAGCTCGAACCACACGCGCTGAACGCGCCGCCGGCGGCGCACGTCGGCGGCCAGAAGGTCCTGTGATCCGGGCGGCACCTGCGCCATTCGGGTGTTGAGCATAGCCGGACAAGATACCAGCCGTCCCGCGGGGCGGGCAATCCCGGGGTGCTACGAACTCGGTACAATGAAACAGCTTGGCGGAATGGCACGGGAGGTGCTACTACCGTGGCCCGTGAAGGTGAAGTACCGCATGACTCACCTGAGAAACGGGAGAAAAGACCGTGGACATTCTGCTGATCATCGGCATCGTGCTGCTGCTCGTGGCCCTGCTGGGCGTGGGAGGCGTGATCGGCGCGCTGGCCGACGTCGCGTGGATCCTGCTGATCATCGCGGTGATCATCATCGCCTGGCGCATCATCACGGGCCGCCGCCCGGTCTGATCCCGACGGACGGACGGTACGCGCGGGCGGCGGGCTCCTTTCGGGGCCCGCCGCTCTGCGTTGTGGGGGTAGCCGGCAACCGGGAGCTGATCCGGAATCAGACGCGGACCGGGTGCTCCCGCAGGTCCGCGCGAAAGAAGGGCCAGGCGTCGCGCAGGTACAGGCCGAAGGGAATCCACCAGATGAAGTCGTTGGTGAGGCAGAGGATGAGCGCCTGCCACGGCCAGCGCCCCGCCGCGATCAGGATGACGAGCCCGATCGGCCCCAGCACCTTTCCCGTCAGACCGACCGCCGCGAGCAGCCAGCCGCGCTCCGGCACCCGCGCCACCTCGAGATAAAGGATGCCGTACAGCCCGATGACCATCGCCAGGCAGGCGAAGATCCCGGGGTGGTTCGGCGCCGGCATGCGCGCAACGCGAAACAGCCACTGCGGGTCCAGCGACGAGTAGATCCCCCACGCGATGTTGTAGATGCCCGCCAGCAGGAACACCCGGCGGTGCAGCGTACGCCGGGGGAGCGCGGGAACGGCGGGGGGACGCATGGGCGGATGGGGGCGGATCAGGATGCCGCGTCCGCCAGCGCCTCGAACAGCGCGCCGGCTTCGGCGGGGTCGCGCAGGTGGGCCGTGGCGGCGGATCCGGGGGATGGATGCTCGGCGATCAGGATGCCTTCCGCGGCGGGGCCCCACCCCTGCAGCGCGCGGAAGGCATCTTCGTCCGTGCGGTCGTCGCCCAGGTAGAGGACGGGTGCATCCCCGGGCGGCCGCATCTGGTGCAGGAGAAAGAGCACGGCTTTGCCCTTGTGCCACTCCACGCGCGGCCGCACCTCCACCACCATCTTCCCCTCCGTCACCGCCAGCGCGGGGCGCCCGCCCGCCGCCTCCAGCACGATCTCGCGCACCTCCTCCGCGTGGTCGGGCGCAAGGCGGTAGTGGATGCTGAGCGTGAGCCCCTTGTCTTCCACGAACGCGCCGTCGATCGCCTCCAGCGCCGGCTCGAGGACGGCGGCGACGGCTTCCAGCTCCGGGCGCGCGGCCGCCGCTTCGGGATGGATGCGGTGCAGCCCCGCGCCCTCGATCTCCATCCCGTGGTTGCCTGCGTAGGCGATGTCGCGGATGGCCGCGCGCTCGCGCACGTCCGCCAGCCCGCGCCCGCTCACGACGGCGACCGTGACGCCCTCCATCGCCATCAGCCGCTCCAG
>DATABT010000541.1:0-5409 GCA_036259455.1 Longimicrobium sp.
CTGCGCCGAGAAGTCCATCCTGCTGCGCATTCTCATCCGCCTGGAGGAGGGCGAGGCGCCGGACGCGCGGCTCGCCGCCTCGCTGGTCTCCTACGCCTGCGAGATGGAGCGCACGCGGCGGCTTCCCGAGGCGGACGCGGCCGTGTCGATGGCGCTGGCGCTGGACGCCGGCACCGCGTCCACGGCGCTGCACGCGGCGCGGCTGGCCCGCAAGCGGGGCGAGCGCGACCGCGCGCTGGCGCTCTACTGCGCCGCCCGCGACCTGGACGTGGCCGACGGGCAGATCGCGCGGCTGGCCGCCGTGGGCGAGGCGGTGGTGTCGGACGACGCGGAGCGCAGGCTGGGAGGGGTGATCCGCCCGCAGCGCGCGGCGGATCACGCCGCCCGGCATCCGCACGCCGTCATCCGACACCACCGCCTCGCCGATCTGCGCGAACCGGGCGATCTGCCCGTCGCCGCCGTCCAGGTCGCGGGCGGCGCAGTAGAGGACCAGCGCGCGCTGGCGGTCGCCCATCTTGCGGGCCAGGCGGGCGGCGTGCAGCGCCGTGGCGCCGCTCCCCTCGTCCAGCGCCAGCGCGAGCGTGATGGCCGCGTCGGCCTCCGGCAGGCGGCGCGTCTTCTCCAGCTCGCAGGCGTAGGAAACCAGCGCGGCGGAGAGCGGCCCCGCGGCGGCGCCCGTCTCCAGCACGCGCAGCGCGCGCGCCAGGATGCTCTTCTCGGCGCTCTTCTCCAGGCGCTCCACCTCGGCGCGGGCGCGGCGCAGCGTGAACTCGTCGGGCGCGCCGCCGGCGGACAGCTCCACCACGCGCAGCACCAGCGCGCCCGCGGCCGCCCGCCGCGCGCGCTCTCCGCGCTCCGTCTCGCTGATGTGCCGCAGCGTATCCTGCGCCGCCGCCGCCGTCTGTGTTGCCTGCGTCATCCCGATGCCCGGAGAGATTGAGAACCGTTCTCAACCAATGTAGCGGCTACGGGACCGGGTGTCAAACCGGCTGTTTCCCCCCCTCGTCCTGTCGGGCGGAGTCGCTCCGAACCGCATCGAACGCAGCGTTTGCGGAGTCAGAAAGAGAGTACGCGGAGGACGTCGTCGCCTCAGCGTACTCTCTTCTCAACTCCGCGTACTCTGCGTTCGGTGCTATCC
Source organism: Longimicrobium sp. (assembly GCA_036259455.1). Lineage (GTDB taxonomy): Bacteria > Gemmatimonadota > Gemmatimonadetes > Longimicrobiales > Longimicrobiaceae > Longimicrobium. The sequence continues at coordinate 1,139 of DATABT010000541.1, forward strand.
TACGCCTTCAGCTTCGCGAGGTACTTGCTGCGGAAGTGGGCCACCTTGGGCGCGATGACCACCTGGCAGTAGCCCTGGCGCGGGTTGCGCGCGAAGTACTCCTGGTGGTAGTCCTCCGCCGGGTAGAACTGCGTGAGCGGCTCCACCTGCGTGACGATGGGGTTCTCCCACACGCCCTCCGCCTCCAGGTCGCGAATGACCTCGCGGGCGGTGTCGCGCTGCTCGTCGTCGTGGTAGAAGATGGCGGACCGGTACTGCGTCCCCACGTCCGCGCCCTGCCGGTTGAGCGTGGTGGGGTCGTGGATGGTGAAGAACACCTCCAGGAGCTCGCGGAACGAGACCCGGGACGGATCGAACGTGATCTGCACCACCTCGGCGTGCCCGGTGATTCCGGAGCACACCGCCTCGTACGACGGGTTGGGCATGTGGCCGCCGGCATATCCGCTCACCACGCTCTCCACGCCGCGCAGCTGGTCGAACACCGCCTCCAGGCACCAGAAGCATCCTCCCGCCAGCGTGGCCACTTCGCGCTGATTCTCCATCCTGATCCTCCACAAGAAGTTGCGTGGTGCATTCTGGCCCGCTGGCGCGGTGCGCGCAACACCGCGGAGTAACGACCATGCGCGCCTGCCGCGGAAACGCACCGGGAACCTGCCCCTTCAATCGCCGGGGCGGGGGCGCTGATCCACGTCGCGACGCGCTGGATCGGCAAAACCGGCCGCGTCCTCAGCGAAGACATGGCCGTGTCGCTGATGACCGCAGCTCAGTGCGCGGGGCAGACGTCGGAGCCGGCGGGGTCGGGCGCGCCGAAGGTGCGGTGCTCGTAGCGCGGCGGCGCGCCGTCCTTCAGCACCAGCACGTACAGGTTGGAGAACTGCGGCTCGCACAGGTCCGGCAGCCGGGGCCCGCCCAGCGCGTGCACGATGCGGGGCGCCGTGTTGCTGTGCCCCACGACCAGCACCGTGTGTCCCGCGTGCCGCCGCACCGCCGCCGCCACGGAATCCACGTGCGCCTGCCCGTGCCGCAGCGACACGATCTCCGGCGTGAGCCCCTGCGCCTGCATCACCGCCGCCCCCGTGGCCTGCGTGCGCTGCCGCTCCGTGGTGATCACCGCGTCGAAGCGAATGCCGTGCAGCGCGTGCAGCAGCGCCTGCGCGCGCGCCGTGCCGGCGTCGCTGAGCGGCGGATCGTTGTTACCCGGCTCCACCACGGCCTTTTCCGCGTGGCGCACGATCACCACCACGGTGGAATCCTGCGCGGCCAGCGGCGCCGCCGCCACGAGCAGCGCGACCAGCAGGAGTGGACGAAGAAGATTGCGCATCGCTGGATGTCGGTTTGGAGGATGAAGATCGGTGGATGCGGCGGTTTTCATCCACCGCGCGTAAGCCGGTCGTCGATGCGGACGATGCTCAGCCGCCGGATTGCTCGCGCGCGGCGACGGCCATCATCGTGGCGGTCATGGTCGCCACGTGGCGCTCGGCGCCGTCCTGCACCGCGAACGCATCCGCCGTGGTGACGCTGATGGTGCGGCCCGCGCGCACCACCCGCCCCCGCGCGATGATGCGCTCGCCGCGCGCGGGCGCCAGCAGGTTCACCTTGAACTCGATGCTCAGCACCCCCGCGTCCGCCGGCATGAGCGTGAACGCGGCGTATCCGCAGGCGCTGTCCATCACCGTGCTCACGATGCCCGCGTGCAGAAAACCGTTCTGCTGCGTCAGGTCGTCGCGGAACGCGAGCTCCACGTCCACCTCGCCCGGGGCCACGCGCGCCAGCCGCGCCCCGATCGTCTCCATCGCCCGCTGGCGGGCGAAGCTGCGGCGGACGCGGGCCTCGAAGCCGGGGTCCTGCGGGACGGTTGGCAAGGGGGCGGACAGGGGGACAGGGTACGGGTTACAGGGATGGGGAGCGCGCGGCGCAGCCATCAATCTGCACCCGAACGCCTGCCGCGCAAAGGTGGATGGACGAGAATGGTCTTGCGCGGCGGCCCCTCGCGCGGAATCGTCATCCTCCAACCGATCCCGATCCACCGGTCCGACGATGACGATCGAAGCCGAAGAGCTGACCATCCGCCGCGCCGTGTCCGCCGATGCGCCCGTGGTGGCGGAACTGGCGCTGCGCACGTTCATGGAAGCGTTCGCCGCCGACAACGACCCCGACGACGTGGCCGCGTACACCGCGCGCGTGTACGGCGTCCGGCAGCAGGCGGCCGAGATCGCCGATCCGCGGATGATCACGCTGCTGGCCGAGTTCGGCGACACGCCCGCCGGCTACGCGCAGGTGCGCCGCGGCCCGCCCGCCGAGCCCGTGCGCGACGTGCCGGGCGTGGTGGAGATCGCGCGGTTCTACGTGGACGCGCCCTGGCACGGCCGCGGCGTGGCGCACAGGCTGATGGACGCCGTGTTCGACGCCGCGCGCGAGCTGGGTGGGCGCGCGATCTGGCTGGGCGTGTGGGAGCGCAACGCGCGCGGCATCGCCTTCTACACCAGGCGCGGCTTCCGCGACGTGGGCGCGCATGAGTTCATTCTCGGCGCCGACCACCAGACCGACCGCGTGATGCTGAAGGAGCTGGAGGACACGCCGGCCTCGGGCCGGAGCGAGTAAACTGGCCGCGACGAGCCCGTAAGGAGCAGGTGAAGCCCCGTTACGCGAGGGACGAGCAAAGACGGGGCTTGTGGCCGTCATGGGCGCGGGCTTCGGCCCGTGGTGCCGATCGGCGCGACGCACGCCCCTGGCCTGCCGATTGAATCTGCGCCCCGCGAACGCATTCCCCGAACCCGACGACGATGGCCGACGCGACCCGCTCCGAGCGCCTGGACCGACTGCCGTTCACGCCCTTGCACCGGCGCCTGGTGATCATCTCCGGCGCGGGATGGGCGATGGATGCCATGGACGTGGGGCTGATCTCGTTCGTGATGGCGGCGCTGGCGACGCAGTGGAGCCTGGACGGCTCCACGCTCTCGTGGATCGGTTCCGTGGGGTTCATCGGGATGGCGATCGGCGCCAGCCTGGGCGGCAGCGTGGCGGACCGCGTGGGGCGGCGCTTCGTGTTCGCGGCCACGCTGCTCATCTACGGCGTGGCGACGGGCGCGGCCGCGCTTTCCTGGTCGGTGGCCTCGCTGCTCTTCTTCCGCTTCATCATCGGCTTCGGGCTGGGCGCGGAGCTGCCCGTCGCGTCCACGCTGGTCAGCGAGTTCGCGCCGGCGCGCATCCGCGGGCGCGTGGTGGTGATGCTGGAGGCGTTCTGGGCGGTGGGATGGATCCTGGCGGCGCTCATCGGCACCTACGTGATCCCGCTCTCGGACGACGGTTGGCGGTGGGCATTCGCCATCGGCGCGCTGCCGGCGCTGTACTCGGCGGTCGTGCGGCGCGCGCTGCCGGAATCCGTGCGCTTTCTGGAGCGCCACGGCCGCGGCGACGAGGCGGAGGCCGTCGTCCGCCGCTTCGAGGCGCAGGCCGGCGTGCCGCACCCCGAGCGCGTGGTGGACGCGCCCGCGTCCGCCTTCGCCGAGCCGCGCGTGGGGCTGGGCGAGCTGTGGCGCGGGGCGCTGGCGCGGCGCACGCTGGCGCTGTGGCTGGTGTGGTTCGGCATCAACTTCAGCTACTACGGCGCCTTCATCTGGATCCCCACGCTGCTCACCGGGCGCGGCTTTACGCTGGTGAGGAGCTTCGAGTACACGCTCATCATCACGCTGGCGCAGCTGCCGGGGTACGCGGTGTCGGCGTGGCTGATCGAGAAGTGGGGGCGGCGGCCCACGCTGGCGGCGTTCCTGGCGGGCTCCGCGGGCGCGGCGGTGCTGTTCGCGAGGGCGGATTCCGCCGGGGCCATCCTGTTCGCGGGGTGCCTGCTCTCGTTCTTCAACCTGGGCGCGTGGGGCGCCGTCTACGCCGCCACGCCGGAGGTGTATCCCACCAGCATCCGCGCGACGGGCGCCGGATGGGCGGCGGGATTCGGCCGCATCGCCAGCATCATTGCCCCGCTGGCCGTGCCGCCGCTGCTGGCGATGGGCGGGAGCGAGGCCGTGTTCGGCACCTTCGCCGCGTTCTTCGCCGTCGCCATCGTCGGCGCGCTGCTGCTGCCGGAGTGGAAGGGCCGCCACCTCGCGGAGGACGCGGCGTAGGAGGTAGTCGGCCGGATTCGCGCCGCCCCCCGCCCCCGGGTTGAAACCCGGGGCTGGAACGGCCACAAGCCCCGCCCTGGCTCGCGGAGCTCGCCCGGCGGGACTTCGCCCGCATGGGCGCTTCGCGCAAACGCCGGGTGACGCCGGAGGCCG
>DATABT010000542.1:0-4860 GCA_036259455.1 Longimicrobium sp.
GGCGGCGCCCCCCGCGGCGGCGGCGCTCCCCGAGGCGGAGGTGTACCGCCGCGAGGTGTTCCGCTACCCCGGCGCGGGCGGCCGGCCGGACCCCTTTCAGCCGCTGCTGAGTGGCGAGGAGATGGGGGTGCGCGTGCAGGACCTGCGACTGGTGGGGATCATCTACAGCGGCAACCCCGGCACGTCCGTGGCCACCTTCACCCTTCCCGACACCACGCAGCGCGTGCGACTGCGGGTGGGGCAGCGGATGGGCTCGGTGACGGTGCTCCGCATCCATCCCCGCCGCGTGGACGTGCGCGAGGACGAGATGGGGGTGAGCCGCGTGCACACGCTGGAGCTGGAGCGCCCGCGCCGCGGCGTGTCGACGCCCGGACAGCCGGCCGCGCCCCCCGCCCCCGCGCAGCGGCCCGCCGGAGGAGGACGCCCGTGAAGAACCACACACCCCGAGCCATGAGGCTTCTGATGATGCGCAACGCGGTGTTCGCGCTGCTCCTTCCCGCGCTGCTGGCCGCGGCACCCGCGCCGCCGGCCGCCGACGGGAGCGTGGCGGCCCTCCGGCTGGAGGGGCGCGAGGGGCGCACGGAGCTCACGGTGGAGATCGCCGGGGGCGAGGTGCAGTGGACCGACTTTGCCCTGGGCGGCCCCCCGCGCGTGGTGGTCGACATCGAGAACGCCACGCTGGACCTGCCCACCAACCGCTACGAGGGGCTGGACCGAGGCGGCGTGCGCGGCGTGCGCACCAGCCAGCACGCGCCCGACGTGGTGCGCGTGGTGCTGGACCTGGACCGCGAGACGGCGTACCGGGTGGAGCGCGTGGGCGAGGGGCTTCGCGTTACCCTGCATTCCGGCGCCACGGCGTTCCAGCCGTGGAGCAGCGGCGGCGCGCGCCGTCCCGGCGGCCAGGTGGCGCAGTCGGCGAGCCGCCCCGCGCAGTCGTGGGCGCGGCCGCAGCAGCAGGTGAGCCAGGCACGGCGCATCACCGTGAGCTTCGAGAACACGGAGATGCGCGACGTGCTGGCCACCTTCGCCGAGTTCTCCGGGCGCTCCATCATCGCGGGGATCGACGTCTCCACCATCGTGGTGGACGGGGTGACGTTCACCAACCAGCCCTGGGACGTGGCGCTGCGCACCCTGCTGCAGGCGTACGGCCTGGCGGCGGAGGAGCTGGCGGGCGGCATCATCCGGGTGGACCAGGTGGAGCGGCTGGCGGCACGCGCGCAGGCCGAGCCGCTGGTGACGACGGCCATCCGCGTGAACTACGTCCCCGCGGGCGACCTGGCGCGCACCTTCTCGAGCATGATGAGCGACCGCGGCAACATCGTCGCGGACACCAGCACCAACACGCTCATCGTGACTGAGGTGGACCGGGTGGTGCGCGACATCCAGGCGCTGGTGGAGACGCTGGACGTGCCGGTGCCGCAGGTGGCCATCGAGGCCAAGATCATCTTCGTGGACCGCACGCAGCTGGAGGCGCTGGGGATTCGCTACGATCTCAAGGACTTCCAGGGCAACTCCTTCGGCGGCCTGGTGGAGAGCCCCCTCTATGATCCCGTCACGGGGCTTCCCACGGGCGAGAGCACGCCGAACGACCGCTTCGTGCTGGGCGGCCCCTCCATTGGCGCGGTGGGCAACGCCGGCGCCGAGATCGAGGCGGCCACCCTGGACGTGGCGGTGAGCCTGCTGCTGGCCAACCGCTTCTCGCTCATCGCGCTGGTGAGCGCGCTGCAGACCACGGACATCGCCGACGTGCAGGCGATGCCGCAGATCACCATGCTGGACAACACCACCTCGCGCATCTTCGTGGGCGAGGAGATCACCTTCCTCACCGCCAGCACGCAGGGCGGCGGGGCGGGGGGCGTTCCCGGCACGGGCCCGGGCGGGGTGACGCTGCAGCCGGTGCAGGTAGAGGCCGGCATCGAGCTGGAGGTCACGCCGCACATCACGGCGGACGGACGGGTGCGGCTGGCGCTGCGGGCGGAGAACTCCAACCCGCGCACCACGGAGAACAACCTGCTGAACGTGGCCCGGCAGCAGGCGGAGACGTCGGTGCTGGCCCGGGACGGCGAGACGGTGGTGATCGGCGGGCTGACGGTGACGCGCGTGGAGGAAACGCGCAGCGGGATCCCGTTCCTGATGGACCTGCCCCTGCTGGGGGGGCTGTTCCGGGTGACCAACCGTAGCGAGAGCAAGCAGGACCTTCTCATCCTGGTAACCCCCCACATCGTACGGCAGCCTCCGAACTGAGCCCAGGGCTCGATCCAATCTTTTAGAGGGACCCCGATGAAACTGCTCCTGAACAGGGCCGCCGTGGCGGCGGCCCTGATGGGCGCCGCGGTGTTCGCGGCCTGTGACGGCTCCGGCAACCCCTTCAATCCCTCGCCCACCCCGGACCCGGGCGAGACGCCGGCGGAGGCGGACAGCATCCCGCCCACGGTCACCATCGTCCTGCCCGACACCTCCACCGACAACGTGGCGGTGGGCGACAGCGTGTTCGTGCGGGCCCGCGTGACGGACAACGTGGCGGTGGAGGAGGTGACGCTGGAGGGGTACGCCATCCGCGGCAGCGCCACCCTGGGCAACGCCACCCGCGTGGACCGCTTCGCCACCAAGACGGTGGACCTGCGCGCGGGCGGCCGGATGGTGCGCGACACCACCATCGACCGCTTTCTCATCGCCACCGGCGACACGCTCCCCGAGGGCGGCGTGTACGTGGTGGTGACGGCCCGCGACACGGCGGACCGCGTGGATGCCGACACGGTGCAGGTGAGCCTGGGCGGTCCGCGCATCAACGTGCAGACCTCGGCGACGGAGTACTTCGCGGGGACGCAGATGTCGGTGCGGGTGCAGGCCACGGACGCGCGCGACCTGCTGAGCTCGGTGACGGTGACCCTGAGCGGCGGGGTGACGCTGAACCAGGTGATCCAGTTCGCCTCGGCGCGCGCGTCGTTCGACAGCACCCTGGTCATCCCCATTCCCCTGGCCTCGCGCGGCGAGGTGCGGGTGTCGGCGTCCACCACCTCGGGCGCCAACCTGGTGGGCGTGGCGGCGCCGGTGACGGTGACGCTGCGCGAGCCGGCGGTGGACCGCGCGGCCCCCAAGACCACGCTGCAGCTCGCGGTGCCGGAGCGGGTGGAGCAGCAGGACTCGTTCTCGGTGCAGGTGACCGGCGTGGACGAGAACCGGGTGGACTCGGTGGGCGTGACGGTGCTGGCCATTCGCCGCGACCTGCCCACGCCCGACACGCTGCGGGTGTTCGTGGGCCGCGGCGGGGGGTCGGACGCCACCTTCCGCTTTGCCTACGCGCAGCTCGGACTGGACCCGTACCAGACCTTCGAGGTGGACTTCGAGGTCACGGCGTGGTCGCGCGACCCGCAGGGCAACTGCGGCGCGGCCACCCGCGAGAACACGCCGCAGGAGCTGGCGTGCGTGGTCACGCCGCAGGGCTTCCGCCTCTCGGCGGGCGCGGGGCGCCTGATCCGCGTGTTCGTGGCGCGCGGCGTGACCATCGACCGGCCGGGCGGCGGCAGCGACGTGGTGGCGGACCTGGTGGCCGACAGCAGCTTCGTCTACCTCTCCAACTGGACGCGCAACCGGGTGGAGCTGCTGCCGCTGGGCGGGCTGACGTACGGCCAGCCGGTGGCGGTGGGCTCGCACCCGTGGGGCCTGGCGCTGGGCCGCAACCGCGACTCGCTGTACGTGGCCAACAGCGGCGGCACCAACATCTCGGTGATCCCGCTGGGCGGCCCGGTGCTGCAGGAGGCGCAGAACCGGCGCATCTTCACGCCCAACGAGCGCCTGTTCGGCGTGGTGTACAGCGTGGAGACGGGCGAGGCCTCGGCCGTGTCGCTGCACGACTACTCCGACCGCCCGCAGTTCCTGGCGCAGACCAGCAACGGCCTGCTGGTGTACTCCACCGTCCCCACGGCGGCCGCGCGTGACGGCACGGTGCGCATCTACGACCCCGTCAAGCTGCGGTCGGAGATCTTCACGGGGTACGTGGACAAGCACACCAGCGGCCGCGCGCTGGTGGTGAACGCCGACTCGGCCTTCTACGCGCCCCCGGGCGACGTGATCGTGTGCCCGCGCCGGCGCTTTGGCGACACCAGCGACCCGCCCTGCTTCGTGGGCCTGCCGCGGCCGGTTTCGCGCGCCATGGACTCGCTGCGGGCCCTGCCGCCCAACGCACAGGGCGGCCGCTACGACACGCGGCTGGACCTGGGCGCCGCGGTCACCGAGGTCGGCTTCTCCGACACCACCTTCGTGGCGTCCAGCACGGACCGCAACTACGTGGCGGTGGGCGAGGGGGTGCGCGAGAACGCGCGCGTGCCGCTGTTCCAGGCGCAGGGCGACTCGCTGGTGATGCGGGGCGACGTGCGAGACCTCATCAGCAACACCGCCGAGCGGGTGATCGGCCTGGGCATCAACCGCGACGGTTCGCTGGGCGTGGCGCGCGGCAACCAGGCGTACTTCTTCAACAACCAGCTGCGCCTGCAGGGCGTAATGCAGCCGGGGGCGCCCACCGGCGGCGTGGCCCTGCACCCGGAGAGCGGCAACTACCCGCTGGGCGGGCAGCGGCTGGCCTTCGTGTCCGGGCTGGAGAACGAGCGGCCGTACGTGGCGGTGCTCAACGCCTTCAACTTCTGCGAGCTCACGCGCATCTACCTGCGCGATTCGGTGACGGGCGCGCTGGTGGTGGCGCCGCGTGCGTCGGGCGACCCGGCGAACGTGAACCTGCGCCTGTACGCGCTGACCTCCGCCGGCGTGCTCTCGCTGCCGGTGACCAACGCGGACCTGGCGCCAAGGCCCGGCTGCCAGACCTGAGCCCCTGAGCACGAGGAGGCCCGGCCCAAACGCCCGGCC
>DATABT010000543.1:0-3335 GCA_036259455.1 Longimicrobium sp.
CCCGCCGGTACGGCCCTGAGGGCGGAGCGGGCCGCGGCGGGTGCGCGCGGGCCGCCCCGTTCCGATGCGTTACGTGAGCTCAGGGCCGGGGCTGCGCCTGGGCCGCCAGCAGTTCCTCCACGCGGCGCAGGCGGGCCTCCAGGGCCGCGTTCTGCTCCTCGAGCGTCTGCACGCGGCCGCGCAGCTCTTCGTTCTCGGCGCGCAGCCCGTCCGTCCGCTGCGTGAGCGCCTGCGCCGCGGCCAGCGCCACGCCGTCGGCGTCCACCGTGCTGATCACCCTGTCGTCGTCGCCCAGGCCGAACGTGGCGCGGAAGTCCTGCGCCATGGGGCCGATGTGGCGTACGTCGTCGTTCTCCGTCCGGTAGCTCCAGCTGGTGATGGGGAGCGTCCGCAGCCGCGCCAGCACGTCCTCGCCCGACACCTCGCCGAACAGGTGCTTGCGGTTCACGTCGGAGGCGTTGGTCCAGGTGCCGTTGGTGTGCAGGTAGGCGCCGGTGCTGGTGCTGATCACCGCGTTGACCTGGCCCCAGTTGCTGACGCTGCTGCCCGACTGGAGGGTGACGCCCGTGCTCAGGTTGCTGCTGGTGAAGATCCGGAAGCCGCCCGAGACGCGCCAGTTGGCCGAGTGGTTCACGCCCGCGCGGATGGTGTCCACCGTGGAGCGGTCACCGAACACGAACGAGCCCTGCCGCGCGTTGGTGTGCGAATGGTAGCCCAGCGCCACCGAAGCCGCGCCCGACGCGGTCACGTCCTCGCCCGCGGCAAAGGTCGAGGATCCGGCGGCGACGGCGTTCCAGCCGAACGCGGTGGAGTTGCTGCCGCTGGCCCGGGCGTTCTGCCCGACGGCCACCGACCACTCACCGATGTTGGCGGCGTCCCACTGGGTGCCGTTGACCTGGCCGGCGCGGAACGCCGCCTTCTCCGGGTACCACATCATTCGCGTCCCCGCCCCCTCGGCGGGAACGCAGGGATTGCCCCCCGCGCCGTTCACGCGGCACTGGGTGCCGGCGTCCAGGCCGGTGTACTGGCCACCGAACAGGGCGCCGCCGTTCACGTTCACCCGGAACAGGCTCTGGCCGCCGCTGCTCACGGCGAACGCCGAGTCCACCTGCTGCGCGCCCGCGGGCGCGGCCAGGGCCAGGAGCGCGGCGGCCGCCGCCAGGCTCGCGATCTTCGTCTTGTTCATCATGGTCGCCGGCCCGGGGTCAGGGGATGGAGATGGAGAGCGCCGAGTCGGCGACGGTCAGGCTGCCGGTGACCGACACCGCGCCGGTCGCCCTGGTGCCGCCCTGCAGTCTTACGCTGCCGTTCACGAACAGGCTGGGAACGGTGCCGCTCAGGTACATGGACGTGCCCGTCATGGTGACGGAGCCGTTGGTGATGCCGCCGCTGGCGTCCACCGTACCGCCGACCGAGACGTCGAAGCCGCCCAGGCCCAGCGAGGCCCCGCTGGCCACCAGCAGGTCCAGCATCGAGGCGTTGGCCGTCAGCACGGGCATGTTGGGGGTGCCGGCGGGGATCTGCACCACGTTGGAGGCCGCGGGCACCGACGACGGGTTCCAGTTGCCGCCCAGGAACCAGTCGGTGCTGGTGGTGCCGGTCCACACGTGGTCCAGCCCGTTGCCGCTCTCGTCCTGCTGCGAGGAGTACACGTAGACCTTGAAGGTGAACGCCGACGCGCCGTTCAGAGCGAAGATCCACTGCATGGAGTTCGACATCTGGTAGGTGGTCAGGATCTGGCTGTACATGAAGTACGGCTGGTTGGCACCCGTGAAGAAGTCGTAGCCGGTCGGATTGGCCACCTCCACACCGTTGCTGGGTTCTTCGGGAAAGAAGATCATCACCCCGGTGACGGTGGATCCGTCGCTGGTGCCCAGCGGGTCCGCCAGCAGGTTCTGCACGCTCACCATCATCTGCAGCGAGTCGTTGACCACCGTGTTTCCGTAGTTCACCAGCTTCACGAACCGGTTCTGTCCGCCCATCAGGCGGGTGGCGCGGATGGCGGAGCCCGCCAGCACCTCTTCGGGATAGGAGCACGTCATCGACGCATCCGAGACGATCACGCGGCACTCGATGGCCGCGAGCGGCACCGGCTCCGGCTTGACGTCGGGACCGGTGGGGCTGTCCGTGCAGGCGGCGGCCAGCACGAGAACAACGGGTACGAGCCCCCGGAGGGGGCGGCGTAGAGCTCTGCTAGTCATGAGGGAGACGGGGCGAGTGGGAATTCCACGCGGGAAGGACTGTGCTGGAACATAATGCTGTAGCGCGCCTGCGTAAAGAAACTCGTTGGTCGCCCGCCCATGAACCCGGCTCAGTTAACACTGGTAAACGCCTGTCAACATCACCACGCCCCTGCCTAAAGGGAGGGTTGACACATCGTTGACATCGGTTTACATCTGTAAACCATGAGCGACGACATCAAGAGCCGCATCGTGGGGGCGGCGCGGGCGCTGTACTTCGAGCGCGGTCCCGAGGCCGTGACCATGCGCGCGGTGGCCGAGCGCGTGGGGGTGACGGCCACGGCGCTGTACCGCCACTTTGCGGACAAGGACGCCCTGCTCAAGGAGGTGGTGGGCGAAGGCTCGCGGCTGCTGGGAAGCCACCTGTTCCGCGCGCTGGAGGCCCCTACCCCGCTGGAGCGCCTGCGGGCGACGTCCATGGCCTATCTGGACTTTGCGCTGGCGCAGCCGCAGGCCTACCGCGCCCTCTTCGACCCCGCGGGCGACGACGGAAAGGCTTCACCCGTGGAGCGGCAGCGCGGGGCGGTGAGCCGCTTTCTGCGCGACCGCGTGCGCGAGGCCATGGACGCCGGTGTCATCGCCCCGGGAGATCCGGACGGCGCCGCGCTGACGCTCTGGTCGCTGCTGCACGGGCTGGCGTCCCTGCACCAGGCGGGCGTCACCCGGATGGAATGGTTGCGAGAACGTTCGTTAACATATCTACTGGAAGGTATCCGATCATCCGCCGGAACAGATGACACGCAGTAATGTACGTTAACCTGCATTCCGGGTTGTTGATTCCAACCGATTTGCGGAAATCCTGCGTTCTCAACCCGCCTTTTCGGAACCGGGTGGGACATCGCCGCCCCACCGCATCCGCAACACACAAGGGGTTTTTCTGGGACGGGGTCGCCCCTTCCGGGCCACGTTCCCACCCGGGACGGACGACTCCTTCGCGCGTGAAAAAGTGGAAAACAGGTTCATCGCGGATTTCGTTGCACGCACGAAGTCTGCGCCGTGAGCTGTCATTTCGAAGGAGGCGCCCACGAGGACTTGCCTCATGCAGGATCTTGTTGCGCCGACTGAGAAATCTACTCACCCACGCTCATGGCTGGC
>DATABT010000544.1:0-4516 GCA_036259455.1 Longimicrobium sp.
GGTGGTCGACAGCTCCATCTTGGCCTTCTCCGCCGCCTCCTTCAGGCGCTGCAGCGCCATGGGGTCCTTGCTCAGGTCGATCCCCTGGTCGCGCCGGAACTCCTCCACCAGCCAGTCGATGATGCGCTGGTCGAAGTCGTCGCCGCCCAGGTGGGTGTCGCCGTTGGTGGCCTTGACCTCGAACACGCCCTCGCCCAGCTCCAGGATGGAGATGTCGTAGGTGCCGCCGCCCAGGTCGTAGACCGCGATCTTTTCTTCCTTCTTCTTGTCCAGGCCGTACGCCAGCGCGGCGGCCGTGGGTTCGTTGATGATGCGCAGCACGTCCAGGCCGGCGATCTTGCCGGCGTCCTTCGTCGCCTGCCGCTGCGCGTCGTTGAAGTAGGCGGGCACGGTGACGACCGCCTGGGTAACGGTCTGGCCCAGGTAGTCCTCGGCGGTCTGCTTCATCTTCTGCAGGATCATCGCCGAGATCTCGGGCGGGGTGAAGGTCTTGCCCACGTTGGGCACCTCCACCTGCGCCAGCCCGCCGCCGCCGGCGGTGACCTTGTAGGGCACCAGCTTCTCCTCCTGCTTCACCTCGGCCTCCTTGCGGCCCATGAAGCGCTTGATGGAGAAGATGGTGTTGGTGGGGTTGGTGATGGCCTGGCGGCGCGCCACCTGGCCCACCAGCCGCTCGCCGTCCTTGGTGAACGCCACGACGGACGGCGTGGTGCGCCCGCCCTCGGCGTTGGGGATCACCACGGGGTCGCCGCCTTCCATCACGGCGACCACCGAGTTGGTGGTCCCAAGATCGATCCCGATGACCTTCGCCATTCCGGGTCTCCCTTCTCTCGTTATCGTTGCGATTGACCGGAAAACAAAGGCGCCACGCGGCGTTCTGTCGCCCGGGCGCCCGAAAGCGCTGCCCCGTGCAGGGGCAACGCCTGTGCCGCGATTTTCAAGTGTTTTCCTGCTGTAACGGCGCTATTCCTGTCAGATAGGCATAGCGGCCACGAGTCCGCAGGCAGTTGCCACAGTCCTGCGGGACCTTCGATGCATGAAATCCATTCACGCTGACGCCGAACTGAAATATCCCACGCGCGTCTCGAAGTCGGGCGGCTTGATGTCGGCCACCATCCCCTACTCGAAGATCGTCGCGGAGGAGCCCTGCTTTCAATTCAACTCCCGGTACGCCGCCTCCACACCGGGGAGCGTGACGTACGCGTAGAAGATGAAGCGGCGGAGTTGCGAGTCGCCGGCGATGGCGGCGCGGAAATCGTCCAGGTTCACGCTGCGCCGGGCCTGCTCCAGCGTTTCGCCGCGGGCGACGGCGGCGGCGGTCTGGTCGCGGATGGAGGTGAGCAGATCGGCGACGGTGCGGACGTAGGCGTCGTCGCGCAGAACGGGGCCGTGGCCAGGGACGATGATGGCGGGGCGCAGGTCCAGCACGCGCCGCAGCGTGGCGGCGAACGCACCGGGGAACGAGGTGCTGCCGACGAGCGGCACGGGCCACACCACCAGGTCGCCGGTGATGGCGATGCGCTCCGCGGGCAGGTGCACCACCAGGTCCGCGCGGGTGTGGCCGGCGCCCAGGTGCAGGATCTCCACCGTGCGGCCGCCGCGCCGCAGCACCAGCCGGCGTTCGACGGTGATCGTCGGCGTCACGGGCTCGAAATCCCGTGCATCCCGCAGGTAGCGTTCGACGAGCGATGCGTCCTTCAGATAGCTGGTGCGCTCCTCGTCCGTGATCTCCTGGCCCGCCAGGTTGCGGCCCGTGCGCACCAGTTCGCGCAGCTGCGCGGCGAACGAGCCGCCGCTCTGCAGCGAGCCGCGGCGGTTGCTGGCGCCGACCGTCCGCAGGTCTTCGTCCGTGGTCGCGTGCGCGACGAACTGCACGTCCGGAAACGCGTCCAGGTACACGCGGTTGCCCAGGATGTGGTCCTCGTGCCAGTGCGTGTTGACGACGTGTGTGACCGGCCGGTCCGTAATCCGCCGCAGCGCCGCCAGCACTTCACGGGTAGATGACGGGCTCACGTTGCTGTCGACGACGATCACGCCGTCGTCGCCGATGATGAACACGTTGTTCGCGTCGAACCACAGCCCAGCCGGCTCGCGGCGGATCACCGCGTACACGCCCGGCGCGACCTGCTGAACGTCGAAGTTGTTCGGCGGGATGCCGTCTGCAGGGATGGCGGCGACCGGGGGATGCCCCTCGGCGCGCGAGCGGGTGGAGAGGACGGCGATGGGCAGAAGCAGCAGGAGCGCCAGCGCGTGGCGGGTGGACGGCATCGCGAATCGGGAGATGTGGAGGCGGATCAGGATGGGAGCCGCCCCAATCTCCATCTTCGGCCATCCACCCTTTCCCCCCGTGGTGCGAAGCCGTTGCGACGCGTGACGAGCGGCGGCGGCCCGGGACGAGCGGCGTCAGGTGGCCAATCGCTTCTCCAGCAGCCAGCGGTAGATGCGCTCGTCTCCGTACGCCAGGGTGGCGGTGCCCACGTGGTCCACCCCCTGGTCCGTCCAGACGCGGTCGCCGGGCGGGCCGGCTCCGTCGGCCATGAGGCGGAGCGTGGCGTTGAAGACCATCTGGATGCGCCGCGAGATGGCGCCGGACGACAGCCATACCGGCAGCGCGGGATCGACGCGGGGGACGCGCGTGGGATCCACGGCCCAGAGGGCGGCCCAGATTCCCGGAAGCGCCAGCGCCAGGTCGAACACGCCGTTCCCGCCAAAGCTGAACCCCGTCAGGTACGTGCGCGCCGGGTCGCCGCCGTGCTCCGCCTGCACGCGCCGCACGATGCCGCCCACCGCATCCGCCTGCCCGCCCCACAGGTCGCCGCGCACCGGCAGCTGCGGCGCGACCACGATGAACTCCTCGCGCGCGACCGGCGGGTTCCCCGCGCGCAGCGGCCCGTGCAGGGTGAGGGCGCGGTGGATGTCCATCGGCGCGCCCTCGTCGTATCCGTGCAGAAAGACGAGCACCGGCCGCGGGCCCGCGGAATCCGCCGGCGGCAGCGACAGCAGGTACCGCAGCGGACCGGACCCGATCAGCTGATGCGTCGATCCACTCATCCTCTCGTCATCTCCAGCCGCCTGCGCGGGGTTGGTCAATTCGGCCGGTTGGCCAGCATGTCTTCGGCCCAGCGGATGAACTCCGTCGTCTCGCGGACGATGCGCCGTCCGTCCTCCAGCGTGTAGTACGTCCCGCTGTACGAGGCGTCGCTCTTTGCCTGCAGGATGCCGCGCAGCCGGTTGACCTGCCCCGCGTACTCCTTCTTCTGCCCCAGCGCATGGGCCAGCACGTCGGCCGCCCGCGCGTGGTCGCCGTCCTGGGACTCGATGCCGCGGCAGGCGACGGTCAGCGCGTCCGTGCAGGCGATGGCCGCATGGATCGCGATGATCGCCAGACCGTTCCCGTTCCGTGTTTCGCTGATCGCCTCCAGTTCCTGGCTGT
Source organism: Longimicrobium sp. (assembly GCA_036259455.1). Lineage (GTDB taxonomy): Bacteria > Gemmatimonadota > Gemmatimonadetes > Longimicrobiales > Longimicrobiaceae > Longimicrobium. Next base: position 3,434 of record DATABT010000544.1, read on the forward strand.
TGCGGTGCAGGGAGCGGCCGATGGACAGGTACTTCGCCGCACGCGAAGGGTTTTCGGTGGTGGTGCTGCCCAGTCTCACCATGCGTCCACCATCTCGTGAAAGTGGGTTCCGTACGGGGTGCGCCCGTCGGAAAGCACGTTCTGCATCAGCGGATCACCGTCGACGTACCGCTCCCGGACCCGCGCCTTCTCCAGGACGAGCGGAGAAAGCCGCAAGCCGAAGCGGCGCTGAACGTCGGGGATCGCGTCGATGAGAACCTCGAGCACGCGCTCTACGTGCGGCTGCGCCTCCGTGACCGCGAGAATGTCGAGGTCGCTGGACGGCCGCGCGTCGCCGCGCGCGTTGCTGCCGAACACAGTAATGGACAGAGTGTGCCCCCGTACAGCCCCCCCGGTCGAGGATCTGCACGAGCACCTGCCGCAACTCCGCGACCGTCTGGCTTCGGCCTCGAACAGGCGGGTGAGCGGTCCCAACAGGTCGTGATCGGGATTGATACGGAAGAGCTGGATGCGGCGGGTGTCATCCCGCATCAGAACGCCCAACTCGGTCAGGTCGTCAAGCGCGGATCGCATTGCGCTCTTGGAGCGCACTCCCGCCAGCAGCCGGGCCTCGTTTCCGGAAACCACGTGCCCGAAACCGATCAGCGCGCGAAGAATGCGCACCCTGGTGGGGGAGCCGATGATTGCGTCGAGAGTTCGGAAGAGCATGGGACAGGCGCCACGGGTCCCGGATTCCCTGGAATCGGGGGCTGTTCCCTCAAATTGGGGAATAGGCCCCCGAAATGGGGAATGGCTGGCCCGAGATCAAGCTTTGTGGTTCCGCGCGTGCTATCTCACCAGCCGCAGCCACGTCAGCAGCGCCAGCCCCAGCGGCGCCAGGACGGCCGTGAACACGCCCATGATGCCGATGGCGAGGCCGCTGCTGGCGGCTTCCACCTCGCCCTCCTCCGCGGCGCGCGCGGTGCCGACGCCGTGGGCCGCCGCACCCAGCGCCAGCCCGAACGCGGTGCGGCTGCGTACGCCGATGGCGCGCAGCAGGGACGGCCCGATGACGGCGCCCAGCACGCCGGTCAGGATCACCAC
>DATABT010000545.1:0-12401 GCA_036259455.1 Longimicrobium sp.
TCTCCACCCTCCGCCGGGACGGGGGAGCCCGGCGGAGGGTGCCGGGGGCGGGGACGGTCGCCCGCCGTGCCGTCCAGGTACATCTCACCCGGCGCGTATATCCCTCAGGGGGAGCCTCCGGCCGCGGCTTTCAGGTACCACTCCTCCGCCCTGTCGTCGTCTCGAGGCACGCCGATCCCGTTCTCGTAGATCCGTCCCATCATGAGCATCCCGCGGGACGAGCCTGCCTCCGCGGCGGTGCGGTAAAGGCAGAGTGCCATCTCCAGATCCTGACGGGTCCCCTGGCCCTGCTCGTACATCTGGCCGGAATCGATCCGAGCATCGAGCGATCCCGCCTTCACGGCATCCCGGAACCAGATGAACGCAGTGTCATAGACCTGCTCGTCCCGGTAGAGGCCCCCCAGCCTGCGCATTGCCTCCGCCGAGCGCTTATCGTCTGCCGCCTTCTTGAGCCAGTGCCGAGCCCAACGCCTGCTGCGCTTCACCCCGTTCCCGTCCAGGTACGCGGTGCCGAGCTCGGTCATTCCACGCGCGTCGTCCCTCTCCGCCGCCTCGCGGAGCCAGTGGATCCCCGAGTCCGGGCGTTCCCTGGTCCCCTGCCCGCGCAGGAACATGGCTCCGACGAATCCCATCGCTTCGGGATGCCCGTTCTCTGCCAAACGCCTGAAGCGGGGGAACGCCGCCGCATACCGCCCCGCCTCGTAATCCACCTTCGCTCGATCGAGATCCGACTGTCCCCCTGACGGTCCCGCCGTCGAAGGTCCGGCCGGCGCCGTGAGCGCCTGGGGTTCTCCGGCCCAGGCGCAGGGTGCGACCCCCCCTGTCCCGGCGGGGAGACCACCCAGCTTCAGCGCGACCGCCACCGTGCCGACGAGCGCGAGCCCGCCGGCCGTCATGCGCGCCCGCCACGAGCCCCTCTTCGGGCGCGGCCCCGCATCTGTGACCCCCACCACCTGACCCTCACCCGTCTCTCTCTCGTCCGCGTCCAGACCTCCCGGTGGAATCAGGTACAGTTCCGCGGGGTCCACGCCTGGACCGGGCACCAGCTGCAGGCAGTCCCGTTCTTCGTGGTGCTCCTCCAGATCCAGCGCCGTACGCGCCTGTTCGAATGCGACCCCGACCGGGTGTCCGAACGCGATGGCACGGTAGAACGAGGCGCTGAAGATGACCGCGGCCGCGTCCGAGATCTCGGTGCGCGTGCCGATGGCGCACCCTACGACCGCAGCGATCGCCTCCGCCTGTGGAAGGGAAAAGCAGGCGTTCAGCACGACCAGGCGGATGTCGCCCCGGAAGACCTCGAACAGCCGTGCAAGCTGCTCCGCGTCCACGGAGTGCGCGTGCGACGCGTCCGCACCCACCAGCACCAGCCCGCCGCTCCCGCCGTGCCCGCTGAAGTGCACCACCTGCGGATCGGCGTCGTTCAGGGCCAGCAGCAGGTCGTCGGTGCGCGTGGCCCAGTGCATGTCGAGGTCCAGGTCATCGCGGTACCTGGCCGTGCGCACCTTGTGCCGGATCTCCCGCACCTCCACGTCCAGCAGAAGCCTTGAAGCCCGTCCATGAGGCGGGGCGGAGTTCGGGTCGGCGGAAAAGAACAGGACTTTGACCTTTTCCATGATGATCCATCGGGTGTTCGAGACGCGGATGCGACACCCTGCCACCGTCACGGAAAAAGACGGCGATCCAAGGTTCCGATGACGCGGAGGCGGCCTTGCGGCAATCCTGAAGTTCGTCTGTACGAAAGCATCCGGCAACCCGCCGCGCTGGTTGGTAGTGGGTCAGGTCGATTGTAACCATTTGTTCAGCTAGAGCGGCGGCGTCAGAGGAGCGCTGCCACGATGATGATTAGGAGGAACACGACCCCCAGCGCGATCATCATCGTGACGCAACCGCCCGGCGGTCCTGCCACCACCATGTATCTGCCCACCGTGAGGTTCTGAACTACATGCAGCCTTCCAAGTAGGCTGGAAAATGCGGCGAGATCCTTCGTGCGGAGTTCAAAGTCCTTGTAATGGGGGCTCTTGAATTCAATGAGATCATCCCGCCCGGCCAGGTCTTCCACGCGCACCGTGAAGCGGCGAGTCTGCGACTGCTTGTCACCGCTGGACCGCTTTGACCGCACCCGCACGACCCGGGTTTGAAAGTTCGTGGCGCAGTTGGGGCATGCGACGGACGCGACGCCATGGGCAGGAATGTCGTGCGCCGCCAGCTGGTTGCACTTGGGGCAGACGAGTTGAACCCGCTCAAGCGCAAGGACAGGCCGGCTACGGATGTCGTCGGCTGCGGTCACCGGGTCACCGCAGGCCGGACAAAATCGGGCTCCTGCCGGAATAGGGGCGTTACACTTGTCGCAGATCATGGGCGTCAGGGATAGGTGATTGCTGTGGTATCCCCGAAATCGTAGGGGCTCGGCGCGCCCGCTCCGATAGTATCCTGTAAGTCCGCGGCGCTCTGTCGAATCAGGAATGCGCCGATCAAGACGACGGCGATGCCGATTCCAGCAAGGACGCGCACAAAGCCGTTCTTCGTATCAGTCGCGATGAGATCAGCGAATCGGACGACGATGTACACAATGATGACATACGCGAGGATTTCGATCATGGGCGACTCCATCACGGGGATTATTGCTCTCGGAGGGCGGCACACATGACGAAAACTAGGCCGGCCGGATTCTGTGGGGTAGGCTTTTTGTGCCCGCTGAAGTTAGCCGGGCGCTTCCGACAAAGGTTTTGGGGCGATTCTAGGCATCTCCGACGGGGCGCTTACGCCCGGCCCGGTCGCGCCCGGAGAGCCGTCCCTAGACCGTGGACGACCTGTTGAACCTGCTGGAGAGAGGCGTAGCTAAAACGGTCGGCTGAAACCACGGGTGCGCCAACAGCTGTCCGAAGTCCGCCTGGCTCGGGGAGTAACTGGCCCCCTGAGCCGATTCGTTTGTGGATGCAGCGCCCCCAAGCTGCCCCTCCTGAGCCGTTACAATCAAACTGACCCACTACCCGGCTCACCCGGGTTCCAGTCGTCGCGGCCGATCGGGGCTCCCGCATCATCAGATCCGCTCTTTCTCCACGAGGCGGCGGTAGTGCTCGCCCAGCACCGTGAGCTTGCACGACTTGCTTTCCATCGCCGCGTGATACATGTGTGGCGCGCCCACCGGCACCACGAGGTTCACGCGGGCGTACTTCTGCAGGACGCCGAACTTCTCCGTGTTCTCCGGGTGCGGGTTGTCGCCCTCCGGCTCGAAGCTGGGGTCCAGGGGGAACTCGTAGCCGATGGAGGGAAAGAGTTCCGTGATCCTGTGCAGGTCCGCCAACGTGATAGGAGCCTGCACCTTTCGCAGCGACACGAAGCTCTGGACGTTCGTCTTGAAGACCGGCCGCTGCTCCCACTCCCCCAGCGACTGGTCAATGTGCGCGTACACGCCGCCAGGGGTGACGTCGCCCACCAGGTTGGCAGCGGCACCGTTCATGGCGTCCACGAAGAGGTTGGTGAACACGCCGCTGCTGTTCTCCTCCAGGGCGTACTGCTCGGCGGTGGAGGCCGTGAGGATGGTGAGGCCGTCCGACAGCTCGGATTGCTGCGCCGCCGGCCGTGCGCCCGCCATCCCCGCGTGGCAGCTATCCAGGATGATGATCTTGTTCCGCGCGCGGGAGGCGTTGGCGAACGTGAGGACGTCGGCCAGCGAAAGGCCCTCGTCCCCGGTCCTGGCGTCGCTGGCCAGGATGTATCCACCCGTGGAATCCAGGTAGCCGTGCCCGGCAAAGTAGAGCAGGGCCGTCTCGGCATCGCCCTTGAACAGCTCCTGCACACGCGCCCGCAGGTCGGAACGCGAGACGGATTCGCCTCTGGAGGCCGTCAGCTGCCAGACGCCGAAGTTGCGGGTCCCATCGCTGTGCCGCTCCAGGACGGCTTTGACGGCGTACGCGTCGTTCACACAGCCGTACAGGGTGGGCTGGAGGGCGTACTGGTTGATGCCCACGACCAGTGCCTTTCGCATCGGACGTTCTCCGGCTCAGGTAGGCGGCGGGTCACAGCTTCGCCAGGAAGGAGGCGATGTTGTCCCACGTCCAGGTGTAGATCCGCCGCCCCGCCACGGGATCCGGCAGGTTCGCGGGGCGGTCGTCCTGGTAGCCGTAGACGAGCAGGACTGGGACTCCCTCCTCGTACGCGCACCGCAGCTCCCAGAGCTGGCCGCTGGCCTTCGGCGTGTTGCTGGTGATGATCCCGATCACCCCGTCGCATCCCCTGATCCGGGTGCGGCAGCGCGTCTTCCAGGCGTCGTCCCACGGCTCCTTCACGGCCATGTCGACGAACGAGAACGGGGACTTCTCGTTGCGCGCCTGCCCCACCAGGAAGTCGCGCAGCCGAATGTCCTCGATCGCGAAGCTGGTGAAGATCCGGTGATCGGTAGCCATCTGTCTCCCTCGCGAAAAGGTGGCGCCGCGGCGGACGCCTCCCCGTGACATCCGTTGGAACCCGGCGCTGCCTCCTCTGTCGGACGTGCCGCGGGGGATTCTCACCCGCGTGGAGGGCTACACCTCGTGGGCATCAGGCATGATCGTGGAGACTCGACGGGGCGGCACTCGTTACAGTCCCAGCGCGAGCGGGAGCTGGAAAGGGGCGACAACCAGGATGAGCAGCAGGAGGGCCAGGGCCATGCAGGTGAGCGTTATACCGATGAGGGCCGCCACCCAGAGGATCACGTGCAGGACGTTGTCCACCAGGGTATTTGCCCGGCGGGGAGGCTCAATGCCGACCGCCTGGAGGACGGGGCGAAACCAGTCCGTCGTGAAGTCGCCGGTGCGCGAAAAGACCTGTTGGACCAGCTCGGATGGGCGGTTCGCTTCGCGGATGAAGTGGGGCCGCCCCCCAGCGTCGAACACCAGGTATCGGGCCTTGCCGAGCCGCTCGGGCAGTTCCGCGCCCAGGTGCGCGCGCACGCAGATCCTGAACGCCTCGTAGTCCCTCTCCTTTCTACTTCCCCACCCGCGAAAGTGGAGGTAGAAGAGAGTCCGCTCGGGAGGAACGGTCTTCAGGACCTGGCCGACTTCCCAGCGGATGCTGGGGCTGCTGCCGGGCCGCACGATCACGAGCCTGGCCCGGGCCATGCAGCGGGTTATCTCCTGTTGCCAGGTATCCTTCAGGTAGAGCCGCGATGCCCCGAACGGCTGCAGCCTCTCCCCCGGTCTGCCGAAGGCGATCAAATCGCCCAGGGGAGCCAGGGCGTCCCTGAAGCCCCTTTCCTTGCTGATGTTCAGGATCAGCGGCAGGATGGTAACCGGTATCCAGATGCCGTCCAGCAGGTTCAGGTAGACCAGGATCCCGGCGGAGGCACCCACGAGCAGCTGCAGGACGTTCCTCGCGTCGAGCTCGAACGGGCGCAGGTAGAGAAACAGCATCCGTTCCGGTTCACGCCGCGACGTCGCCACCGGGGTGACGGAGGAGGAGCCGTACACCATCGGCGCCAGGAAGTACATGACGCCACCGACGGCCGCGAGGACTCCGAAGCTCCACAGGGGTATGCCGGCCAGGACGAACCCGAACATCCCCCAGCGCGTGAGGTACACCCCGGTGCTGCCGGCGACAATGGCCAGAATCCCGAAGCCATGGATGAGGCTCGCCCTGGTGACATTCAGAATGATGGACATCTCCGCTGCAGCTGCGGGCCGGACTACTGAACGGATGCCATGCTCCGCGGGGGGGCAGCAGCGGCGAGCAAGCCCGCGGGTGGGATCTCCACCTCGTCCGTCACTCCGAAGATCTCGGCGCGCGCGCAGATCGTGTGCGCCCAGCGGCGGTGCGTGGCTTCTTCACACATCACGCCGTGCATGCGGAACACGGCGGGCACGCCGGGCGCGAGCATCGCCTGCGCCATCTCCATCTCGTGCCGCTCCACGGCGTACATCGCCTCGATGAGCGCGACCTGGTCCGGGTGCACCGCCGTCTTTCCCAGGAACCCGTGCTCCACGTCGCGCGCGACCTCGGCCTGCAGCACGTCGGGGTGCGCCAGACCCTCGAACACCGGCGCCGTCAGGGCGAACCCGTGGGGGAGAAAGGTCGTGGCGAGTATCGACAGCACCGGGCCCAGCGCCGTTTCGTAGATCGTGCGCCGCGGGCTGCGGCGCACGCCCAGCAGGTGCAGCAGGTCGTTCCCGCCGATGCGCAGCGCCAGGACGCGCGGGCGGACGGCATCGTCCGAGACCAGGTCGCGGAACGCCGCCATCTCCCGCGGATCGAACGCTTCCGCCGTCTCCAGCGTGGGCATGAGCAGAAAGTGATCGCTTGGACCCAGGAGCGAAAGGTAGTCGCGCATGCTCCGGCGGGTCGCCTTGGGGAGCACGAAGCCGTCCACCGCGCCGATGCCGCGGAGCGCGAGCACGCGCTCCATCACCCGCGGGTCGCGAACGCGGACGAAGCGCAGCATCGGGGTGGGCTCCAGCCACGGCAGTGCCTCCCCCAGCCGGAGCAGTGCCAGCTCCACCTCTTCGGGGCGGATCCCGTCCTCGGTACAGAAGATGAGCGAGCGGAGCCTCGGGTACTTCCGTCCGTTGCCGAGCGCGACCAGGTCGTCCCGGGTGGCGGGCACGTACAGCGAGGCGCCCAGGTGCAGGTGCTTCACGCTATTCTCCCAGGCTCCGGATGATGATCGTGGCCCGGTATGGAAGAGTGGGATGGATCTCCACCGGCACCCCCGCTTCCCCGGCCAGGTGCAGCAGGGGCCGCACGTCCGGCCCGCATGCGTCCCGCAGCAGCAGCCGGTCGGGGACGCGCCGCAGCAGCGCGCGGGCGGACTCGCCGATCCCCGGCTTGACGCGGTTCTCGTCGCGCAGCCCGTACCGCGCCATCGTCTCCAGCATGAAAGCCGCGCTGCGGCGTCGCAGGGTCCCGCGCACCGCCGCGTTCCACCGCACGGGGAGAATTGACGGCTCGCCGAGCCACGCATCCACCCGCGCGAAAACGCGGTCCACGAAGGCGCGGGACAGGTCGTGCTCCGCCCACTCGGCGTAGTAGCGGCAGGCGTGAAAGTCGCCCGGGCCCACCAGGTCGTTCCGCAGCACGGTGCGGCTGACGAGGCCCGAGACCACCGCGTTCAGCACGGAGGACGGGATCAGGTAGTCCTCCGCCGTGGCCGCGACCTGCGCCGCGCCGGCCAGGTCCGCCAGCACGGCGAGCCGGGCGGGGACGCGTGCACCACGCCGCCGGTTGTAGCCGGCCACGGAACGGCGCAGCTCGCGGGAGATGGCGCCCTTCCCCGTCCATCCGTCCACGAAGACGATGCGCCGCTCGTCGTGGCGCGCGCGGACGTGGTCCAGCGCCACGGCGTCGATCCCCCGGTCGCGGATGATGGAGACGGAGTAGTGCGGCGGCGCGGTGGTGCGCAGGCGGGCCAGCGCGCGCCGCAGCAGCACCCCCAGCGGGGTTCCCGCCCGTGCCAGCGAGACGAGCACGATCTCGCCAGGGGGCCAGCGCGCATCCAGCGTCCGCGCCAGGCGGGCCACGTCCGCCGCCATGCGGTCCGCATTGACCTCCAGTGCCTGATGGTAGAGCGCCAGGTAAGCCGCGCCGGGGACCTGCTCCATCGCCAGCAGCTCGGAGTAGTGACGCTCGCCGGACTGGATGAGCCGCTCCTTCTCCACCGTGGGCGTGGGGTCGATGTGGACGGGCCGGAGCAGGAAGGTTACGTCCCCCGGCGCGTAGCTCCCGGAAAAGCCGGCGGCCGCGGCGGGCTCAGCGAGCATGGGCATAGGCCTGGACGGCGCTGAGGTGTCGACCCAGCTGCGAGCCGGCGGGGACCAGCACGTAATCGCAGAGCGCCAGGAAGGGCGCGTCGCTGTGGCTGTCGCCGAATCCGAAGGCGACCGTGTCCGGCGGGGCGATGTGCTCGAGGAAGTGCCGCACAGCGTGCTCCTTGGCCAGCCAGGGCGGCAGGCACGCCGCGTTGTTGTCGTTCAGGTGCACGCGCCACCCCGCCGGCAGCGCCTCCGCGAACTGCGCGACGAACGACGCCAGCGCCGCCGCATCACCCGCCCTGTGCTTGATGGAGAGGTAGAGCGGCATCCCTTGGTCGCTCACCACCGTGGCGCGGACTTCCGCCTCCTCTCGCGCGGCCTGAGCAAGGGCGGCGCGGCGCAAGTCCTCCAGGACCGGCGGATGCGCGGCGACGTGCGCCGCCACGTGCTCGTGCCATCCCGCGTCACCCGCCGCACCCTCCGGCGCCAGGATCACCCCACCGAACGAGGTGATGGCGTATCCGCCGAAGGGCAGGTCCACGCGCGCCACCGCGTCTGCGTTGCGCCCGGTGACCGGGATGAAGGCCGCGTTCATGATCAGCCACTCGAACAACCGCCGCTGCCTGGCCGTGGCGAAGGAGAGCGCTTCTCCCGCGCGACCATACGCGACGGGAAAGAGCTCGCTTCCGTCGGGGCACTTGCGGCGGGTCTGGAACAGGGTGTCGTCGAGGTCGCCCAGCACCAGCACGGGAACGTCGTCCATGGCGCGCATCGGTCAGAACGCCACCGTTTCCGCGGCCAGCTCCGCCAGGAGGTCGGGATCCAGCGTCTCCTCCGGCGTCTCGTGGCAGACCAGGACGCGATCGTACGCCCCGCGGCGGACGTTGTAGACCCAGTTGGGGAGGCCGTCCTCGTAGTTGTCCGTGAACTGCAGGGCGCAGCCCAGCGCGTGGCCCACCAAGGCGGGCGAGCGGGTGGTGGCCTGCAAGCGGACGTCCGCGCCCAGCCGCTCCAGCGCCGCTGCCAGGCAGTACGGGGGATGGACGAACTCGCTCGTGCCCAGCACCAGCACACGCTCGCCAGGGCGGCGGAAGAGGCGCCGTGCCATCGCCTGCACCCGCGCGAGGTCCACGCGCCCGCCCCGGCGCCCATGGTCCCGCGGAATCAGCGCGTCTTTCGGCGCGCCGCTGCCGTCCGCCGCGGGTGGGGCCGCGGTATCGACCCCGGGCGCCGGCGTGAAGACGTAGCTCCCGGCCAGCAGGCTCACCATCCGCGCAGGGACGGGCATCGCCGCCCGCAGCCCGGCGCGCCGCACCTCGCCGCACCAGTCGGTCAGCACGACCATCGTCGCACGCTCCAGCACCGGGAGTACCCCCGCAAGGGAGCGGGCCAGGTTCAGGAAGGTCGTCCCCGTGCTGGCCTCGTCATCCACCAGCACCACCGAGCGGACGTGCCGCAGCATCCGCCCCAGGGCCGCGGACGCGGGGGGATAGACGAGGTGGGCAGGCGCGTGGCTGTGCTCCTCCCGAAACTCCAGCAGCGGCTCGCGCTCCAGCCGATAGCGCGTGGAGTGGAGGAAGAGGGTGTCCGCGCGTGCCGTGCGGCGGCGCCAGGCCTCGTGCACGCCTTGGCCCAGCCCCGTTGCGGTCTCCGCCAGCCCCAGGAAGAGGACGGGGCCCGGCAGGTCCGGCTCGATGCGGGCCGCCAGCCGCACCTGCGCCCATCGCATCCGCCCGGGACGCACCGGTACGTGCCGGCCCAGCACGCGCGAGACGAACAGGAAGCCGCGCCGGGGGTTCCGCCGCGCCGCGAACCCGCAGAGCCGGTCCAGCGGCGCCGCCGCCTCGTCGACGCGCACCACCAGCTCGCCCGTGGGGAGCGCCACGCGCCGCATCTCCTCCCCCACGGCATCCTCCCTCATCCCGATCACGGGGCCCGTCACAGGTGCGGCTCGATGGCGGGGAGGATCTCCTGGAAGGTGCGCCCCCGAGCCGTCTCGCCGATGGCGTGCATCTTCCACTCACCGCCGTGCCGGTACAGCTTTGCCATCACCATGGCCGTGTGGGGCCCCTGGGCACCCAGGTCGTAGCGCGCGATCTCCTTCCCGGTCCGGTGGTCCAGCAGGCGGCAGAAGGCGTTCTCCACGGTGTCGAAGCTCTGGCCGCGGTAGCTGTTGACGGTAAAGACCAGGCTGCGTACCGCGGCCGACACCCGCTCCAGGTCCACGATGATGGACTCGTCGTCGCCCTCGCCCGCGCCGGTCAGGTTGTCGCCGGTGTGGCGGATGGAGCCGTCATGGCTGCGCAACTGGCGGAACCACACCAGGTCTACCAGCACGCCCCCCGCGTCGAACATCCCGCACGAGGCGTCCAGGTCGATGGAGTCGGGCTCGCCCTCGAACATCCGCCCCAGCAGACCGCCACGCCGTGCCACGTCCCACCCCAGCCCCATCCGCACGGAGGCGAGTGCCCCGCCCGCCGTCTTCTCCAGGCTGATCTTCTGTCCCTTCACCAGTGTGACAGCCATTGCCGGGTCCCTCGATCGGGAGGAGGAACGAGGGGAAGGGCACGGTGCCGCTCCCCGCGGAGGCTACTTGCTGCCGGCGCGCCAGCGGAAGCCGAAGCCGTAGGCGCGGTCCGCCTCCTGATGGTCGGAGAAGTAGCGCTCCTCCTTGGTGATCACCACGCGGTCGGCCGCGGAGCGCAGCGAGGCCACCACGCAGAAGGTGCGGCCGCGCTCCGGGGCGGAAAGGCGGATCAGCGTCTCGCCGCCGGCCGCGTCGTGCAGCGTCATCCGCCCGCCCACTTCCACGAAGTCGCTGGCGCCCTCGTAGATCATGGCGAACACGATGGCCAGCTCCACCTCCTGGGGGCGGTGGAAGTACAGGTTCTCGCCGTCCGCGGCGGCGCCTGAGCGGTCGTCCTTGTCCAGAAAGATCCAGGGCGAGCGCTGGCGGTCGCCGAAGTTGCCCCCCAGGGGCTGGATGACCCCCGCGCTTCCGTCCCGCAGCCGGTACATGCACCCCAGGTCCAGGTCCGGCTGGGTGGATCCGCCCCCGAAGAGGCCGCTTAGCAGCCCGCGGGGTTGCGCGGGCGCGTCCCAGTTGAGGTTCACGTGGATGGTCTGCGTGGGCTTGCCCTTGTCCAGGCTCACGGTGCGCTGCTCGCCCTTCTTTTCCAGCGTCACCTTGCCGAGGTTCACTGCCATGGAACGTTTCCCTGATCTGAGAGTGTGAGGTGGCGTCGACCCTCAGCCGACGGTCACGCCGTAGTGGCGGGCCAGCGGTCCCAGGCCCCCGTTGAAGCCCTGGCCCACCGCCCTGAATTTCCAGTCGGCCCCGCGGCGGTAGATTTCCCCGAAGATCATGGCCGTCTCGGTGCTGGCCTCTTCGGAAAGGTCGAAGCGCAGCACCTCGCGGCCGTTGGACTCGTCCACCACGCGGATGAAGGCGTTGGACACCTGCCCGAAGTTCTGCCGCCGGGCTTCCGCGTCGTGGATGGTGACCGCGAAGGCCAGCCGCTCCACCTCGGGCGGGATGCGGGACAGGTCCAGCCGCACCGCCTCGTCATCACCCTCGCCGGCGCCGGTGCGGTTGTCGCCCGTGTGCTCCACGGCCCCGCCCAGCCCCACCAAGTTGTTGTAGAAGATGAAATCCGCGTCCGAGCGCACCCGGCCGCCCGGACCGAGGATGAAGACGCTCGCGTCCAGGTCGTAGTCGTCGCCGCTGGTGGCGCGCACGTCCCAACCCAGCCCCACCAGCGCGCGGGTGAGCCCCGGCGCCTCCTTGGAGAGCGATACGTTGCCGCCCTTGGTCAGCGTGACCGCCATGCTCCCTCCGTTTCGATTGAGGGGTGGATGAAGAATTACGCTCAGCCGATGCTCACGCCGAAGTTGCGCGCCAGGGGCCCCAGCCCGCCCGCGAACCCCTGCCCCACCGCGCGAAACTTGAAGTCCTGCCCATGGCGGTAGATCTCGCCGAAGATCATGGCCGTCTCCGTGGACGCGTCCTCGGACAGATCGTAGCGCGCGATCTCCTGCCCGTCGTCGGCGTTCACCACGCGGATGAAGGCGTTCGACACCATCCCGAAGTTCTGCCCCCGCGTCTGGGCCTCGTGGATGGTCACCGAGACGGCGATCTTCTGCACGTCCGCCGGGAGCGAGGCCAGCGACACCTCGATTTGCTCGTCGTCGCCCTCGCCCGCGCCGGTCAGGTTGTCGCCCTGGTGCCGCACGGCGCCGCCCGCCCCCTCCGCCTGGTTGTAGAAGACGAAGTCGGCGTCCGAGCGCACCCGGTCTCCCTCGCCCAGCAGAAAGGCGCTGGCGTCCAGGTCGAAGGGATTGCCATCGGTGGCGCGGGCGTCCCACCCCAGCCCCACCAGGATGCGGCGGAGGCCGGGCGCCTCCTTGGAGAGCGAGACGTTGCCGCCCTTGCTGAGTGAAATGGCCATCGGTGCTTTCTCCTCTAATAAATTGGATGATTCGGACCGCGCGGCGGACACCGGCGCGGCAGGCCCTCGTAGATGTGGGGGATGGGCGAAGGGCTAGCCCGGCGGGCGCCAGAGCAGCGCGCCACGCACCGGGACGGAGCCCTGCCCGCCCACGGTGCTCCCCGTTAGACCGATGGTGCGCTGCAGGTGTGGCGAGTGCAGCACGATCTCGCCGGCGATCAGGGTGTCGGCG
>DATABT010000546.1:0-8668 GCA_036259455.1 Longimicrobium sp.
AGCGGCGCGGCTGGGCGGCCTGCGCGCGGGGCCGGCGGACGACCGCGGGCCCGAGCCCGCGCGCGGGTACGATCCGCACGCGGATGATGACGACGATGAGGAGGAAGTCGCCGGCGGAATCGCCAGCGTGGAGCGGCCGAAGATCGGGTTCGCCCAGGTGGGCGGGATGGAGGCGCTCAAGGAGCAGATCGGCCTCAAGATCATCCACCCCCTCAGGCACCCGGAGATGTACCGCGCGTACGGGCGGCCCATCGGCGGCGGCATCCTGATGTACGGCCCCCCCGGCTGCGGCAAGACGCACCTGGCCCGCGCCACGGCGGGCGAGGTGGACGCGGCGTTCATCTCCGTGGGCATTCACGAGGTGCTGGACATGTGGATCGGCCAGAGCGAGCGCAACCTGGCCGAGCTCTTTGCCCAGGCGCGGCGCCAGGCCCCGTGCGTGCTGTTCTTTGACGAGGTGGATGCGCTCGCCAGCCGCCGCAGCGACTTTCGCACGAGCGCCGGGCGGCCGCTCATCAACCAGTTCCTCAGCGAGCTGGACGGCATCGACGGGGGGAACGACGGGCTGCTGGTGCTGGCGGCCACCAACGCGCCCTGGCACCTGGACCCCGCCTTTCGCCGGCCGGGGCGCTTTGACCGCGTGCTCTTCGTCCCCCCGCCGGACGTGCCCGCCCGCGCGGCCATCCTGGAGATCCTGACGCAGGGAAAGCCGGCGGAGCGGCTGGACCACGACAAGGTGGCGCGCAAGACGGACGGCTTCAGCGGCGCGGACCTCAAGGCGGTGGTGGACCTGGCCATCGAGCGCAAGCTGTCGGACGCCATCCGCACCGGGCGCGCGGTGCCCATCACCACCGACGACCTGCTGAAGGCGGTGAAGGAGGTGCGCCCCAGCACGCGCGAATGGTTCGCCACGGCACGCAACTACGTGATGTACGCCAACGAGGGCGGCCTGTACGACGACGTGAAGCCCTGGCTGGCCTGAGCGGCGGATCGACACCCGACCGACGTCATCCTGAGTCATTCGGCGCTACGCGCACGCCTGTCGGATGAAAGTCGCCGACCCCGCGGCTGTCATTTCGGAGGAGGCGCCCGCTTGATCGCTGCCGGTGCAGGGGAATTTCCGTGGCGCCGACTGAGAAATCCACTCGACCGTGCTGGTGGCCCGTTTTCTCGCTCCGCCCAGAGCTTCATTCCCTTCGGCGGGCGGCCTGCGCGGCACTGGAAGAACCGAAAACCGCCTGCGCGTGACCGAAGGACCTTGTCTCGCCCGCCGAGGCTGGAATCGAGGCGAAAGAGTCAGCCCCACGGTTCTGCCGGCAAGGTCCTTGGTCGGTGCCAAAGTGTTTTGTGAAAGCCACTTGCGGCGCGGCGCCTCCCTGAATAGAAAGGAATTCGGGCGAGGGCCGTCGAGGAGGCGTGGCACCTGCCCGGGCGAGTAGATTTCTCAGTCGGCGCCACAGGTCCGTGCACCGGCAGCGATCACGGGGGCGCCTCCTTCGAAATGACAGCGGCGGCGCGAGCGGCTTTCATCCCACAGGGTGCGCGTAGCGCCGAATGACTCAGGATGACGTCAGGGTGGTTCGCTGCATGACGCCAGGGTGGTTCGCTGCATCTCAGGACAAGAATCGATCCCTACCCACGTTCCACGAATGACCGAATCCACCGCCGCGTACCGGCAGCGGGGCTGGCTGCTGGCCCAGCAGGGGCGCCCGGAGATGGCCGAGCGCGAGTTCCGCCGGGCGTTGCTCGAAGACCCGCACGACGCCGACGCCCACGCGCTGCTCGCGCTGGTGCTCGCCGGGCAGGAGCCCCGCCGCGCGGAGGCGCTGCAGGAGGCGCACACGGCCGTGGGGCTGGCGCCGGACGACCCGTTCGTGCACTACGCCGAGGCGCGCGTGCACCTGGAGGCGGAGCGGTGGAACGAGGCGCAGGGCGCGGCCGAGCAGGCCATCCGCCTGGACCCGGACGATCCCAATCACTACGTCGTGCTGGCCGCCGCGCACCTGGGGCGCCGCCGCTGGAGCGAGGCGCTGGCCGCGGCGGACCAGGCGCTGGAGATCGACTCCGACCACACCGGCGCCGCCAACCTGCGCGCCACGGCGCTGACGTACCTGGGCCGCAAGGACGAGGCGGGCGCCACGCTGCACGGCGCGCTGGCCCGCGACCCGGAGAACAGCCACACGCACGCCAACCAGGGGTGGACGCTGCTGCACCGCGGCGACCGCGCGGCGGCGCTGACCCACTTTCGCGAGGCGCTGCGGCTGGACCCGGAGAGCGACTGGGCGCGCGAGGGGCTGGTGGAGGCGCTCAAGGCGCGCAACCCGCTGTACGCGGCCATGCTGCGCTACTTTCTGTGGATGGACCGACTCCCCGTCCGCACGCGCTGGATCGTGCTGCTGGGCGGATACTTCGGCTTCCGCATCGCGCGCGAGGTGTCGAGAACGAACCCGGGGCTGGATCCGCTGCTCACGCCGCTGATGCTGGCGTACATGGCGTTCGTCCTCTTCTCCTGGACGGCGCCGCAGATCTTCAACGCCGTCCTCCTGGCCAGCCGGGACGGGCGCTACGTCCTTTCCCCCGAGCAGCGCCGGTCGGGGGGATGGATGGCGGCGGGGATGGCGGCCGCCGTGGCCATGACCGCCGGCCTGCTGGTGACGGGGACGGGGTGGATGATGGCGGGGGCGCTGATGTTCGGCGCGCTGCTCATCCCCCTGGCCGCCACCTTCCGCGGCCCGCGCGGCCGCCCCACGAAGGTGATGTCGGGCGTCACCCTCGGGCTGTACGTGGCCGCCGCGGCCTCGCTGGTGATGGAGGTGAGCGGACGTGAGGACCCGGCGTCGGCCCTGTTCGCCATCGTGCTCATCGGCGTGGTGGCGACCACCTGGGGTGTGAACCTGCGCGGAACGTGATTCCGGAGGAGGAGCGCGCCCCGAACCTCGAGGCGGGACGCCAGCTGCTGCTGGCCCACCGTCCGGAGCTGGCGGAGCGGGAGCTGCGCCGCTTTCTGGCGGTGTATCCGGAGTCCGCCCTGGCGCAGGCGCTGCTGGCGTGGTCCCTGGCGCTGCAGGAGCGCGGCGGCGAGGCCGTGGACGCCGCGCGCGAGGCGGTGCGGCTGGACCCGGAGTGGTCGTACACCCACATGGTGCTGGCGGAGGTGTACCTGCACGTGCGGCAGCCCGCGGACGCGGAGCGGAGCTCCCGCGCCGCGCTGGAGCTGGCCCCGTACGACGCCGACAACCACGCGACGCTGGCGGCGGCGCTGCTGAACCAGGGCGGCCGGGAGCGTGCCCGCGAGGCGCTGCGCGTGCTGAACGAGGGGCTGGCGGAGGAGCCCGGAAACACCGCGTGCGCGCGGCTGCGGGCGCAGGCGCTCAGCCGTCTGGGGCACCACCGGCAGGCACGCGAGGCCGCGGCCTACGCGCTGCGCCTGGCGCCGGACCTGTCGGAGACGCACGCCGCCGCCGGGTGGATCGAGATGGCCGCCGGGGAGCGTGGCCGCAGCGGCGACCTGCTGCGCGAAGCCCTGCGGCTGGACCCGGGGAACGACGACGCCCGCAAGGGGCTGCGGCTGGCCACCTACGGCGAGCGCTCCGCCGCGGCGATGTTCGTACAGGCGCAGCGGTGGCAATGGGCGCTCTGTGCCGTGGCCGTCGTCTTCGTGGCGGAGGTCGCGGCCGTCGCAAGGCGGCCCAACGCGGAGGGCCTCTCCTTCACGCTCTGGTACACGGGCGCCCTGCTCGGCATCTCCGTCGCCGCGATGGCCTGGGCCCGCTGGCGCCATCCCGGGCTGGTGCAGGAGCTGCGGATGGAGGGGGCGGACGGCAAGGACGCGAAGAACGCGCGGCAGATGCTGCTCTTTCTCATCTTTCTCCTCCTCTTCGTGCCCTGTACCGTCCTGGCCAGGTAGCGCGCCGGCAGATCTCGCCGGAGTGCAGCTTTTCCAGGAACACGTGGTTGCGCAGGCCCACGTGCAGAATGCGCCCGCTGGCCAGGTCCACCGTCACCTCGTGAACCGCGTGGTCGTCGAAGCGCACCTTGACGAAGCCGTCGCCGGGGCGCACGTCCATGCGGTCGATCCCCGCCGCCGGTGACGGCTGGACGCTGCTGAGCGACTTCGCGGCGACTTCGCGGCGACTTCGCGGCGATCGCGCTGGCGATCCTGGTGGTCAGCGGCGTGTGGATCTGGCTCTACCCCCGGACCCGCGCATGACGGACTCCCGCATCGCGCTGGTCATCGGCCTCTTCGTCGTCCCCGCCGTCCTCCTCTGGCTCGGCCACCGCCTCCGCCGCCAGACGGACGCGCGCCGCCGCGTGTTCTGGGGCGCGACCGTCGGCTACCTGCTGGGGATGCTCGCGACGCTGCTCGCCATCCACTACCCGCCCGTGCTGTGGGCCGTCGGCGGCTGGCGGACGGCGGTCGTGCACCGGGGGATGATCGTGGGGGCGGTGGTAGGGGCAGGAGTCCGCGGACGAACTGCTTGCACTGGTGCTCGCAGTTGCGACTTCGGAAGCCGATGAGGCAACGGCTGCCGAATGGCTGCGCACGCATTCGCGGCGACGCGAGTGACTACTCCTGAAGCTGAATCTCTCGCTGTCCGATCACTCTCCGCTGAATCCAATCCCCTCCTCCGCACCATCGCCATGAAAAAGCTCGCCCTCGCGCTCCTCGCGCTGGTTCTCGTGCTGCTCGCCGTCATCCTCGTCCGCACGGCGCGGTTCGGGGTGGCGGAGACGCCGGTGCCGGCGGCGGCGGCGTTCACGGCGCCGGCGGGGGCGGCGGAGCGGCTGGCGGAGGCCATCCGCATTCCCACCATCTCGCACGAGGACTCGGCGCGCTTCGACGCGGCGGCGTTCACGCAGCTGCACGAGCTGCTGCGCGCGCGCTTTCCCCGGGTGCACGGGGCGCTGCGGCGCGAGGTGGTGGGCGGCTACAGCCTGCTCTACACCTGGCCGGGAACGGACCCGTCGCTGCCGCCGCTGCTGCTGATGGGCCACATGGACGTGGTGCCGGTAGAGGCGGGGACGGAGGCGCGCTGGCCGCGTCCGCCGTTCAGCGGCGCGGTGGAAGGCGGGTGGATCTGGGGGCGCGGCGCACTGGACGACAAGGCGTCGGTGCTGGGCACGCTGGAGGCGGTGGAGATGCTGCTGGCGGAGGGATTCGCGCCGCGGCGCACGGTGCTGCTGGCGTACGGCCACGACGAAGAGGTGGGCGGGCGCGGCGCGGAGCAGATCGCGGCGCTGCTGCGCGGGCGCGGCGTGCGGCCGTGGATGGTGGTGGACGAGGGCGGCGTCATTGGCCAGGGGCTCATGCCCGGCGTCACGCGTCCCACGGCGCTCATCGGCATCGCGGAAAAGGGGTTCGTGAGCGTGGAGCTGACGGCGCGCGCGGAGGGCGGGCACAGCTCCATGCCGCCGCGCCACGGCAGCATCGGGCGGCTGGCCGCGGCCATCCAGCGGCTGGAATCGTCCCCCATGCCGGCGCGGCTGGACGGGGCGGCGCTGCAGCTGTTCGGGCGCGTGGCGCCGGAGATGCCGTTCGCCCAGCGCGCCGTGTTCGCCAACCTGTGGCTCACCAGGCCACTGGTCATCCGCACGCTGGAAGGCGCGCCATCCAGCAACGCGATGATCCGCACGACCACCGCGCCGACCATCTTCCAGGCCGGGACCAAGGACAACGTGCTCCCCAGCCAGGCGCGCGCCGTGGTCAACTTCCGCATCCTGCCGGGCGACAGCGTGGCGGGCGTGGTGGCGCACGTGCGCCGCGTGGTGGACGACACGGCCGTGCACGTGCGGGCGATGGAGGGCTTCAGCAGCGAGCCGTCGCCCGTGTCGCGCACGGACGGCGAGCCGTACCGCGTGCTGGAGCGCAGCGTGCGCCAGGCCGCGCCGGACGCGGTCGTGGCGCCGTACCTGGTCGTCGGCGGTACGGACGCGCGGCACTACCACGCGATGAGCGACGGCGTCTTCCGCTTTCTCCCCGTCCGCGTTACCCCGGAGGACCTGGACCGCATCCACGGCACCGGCGAGCGCATCGCCATGCGCGACTACGAGGCCGGAATCCGCTTCTATCGACAGCTCCTTTTGAACGCATCGGGCCCGCGGGCGCAATCGGAGCGCCCAGCCACCATCCGCCACCGCGCACACACTTCGCGAAATCGTCCAGATTTCGTCCATTCCCGCGCGCCATTCACTCCGATTACCTTGGCAGGAACTACACCTGCGGTCTCGCCTCTTCTGGCAGAAATCGGATGGCGTACTTCCTGTTCATTGACAAAAGCGGGCAGGACCGGCGCGAGTCGCCATGCGAGGTGCTCGCCGGCGTGGCCGTGCGGGACCAGGAGCTGTGGAACCTGATCCAGGCGTTGCGCGACGCGGAGCTCCGGCACTTCGGCGTGCGCTACACGGCCGACCGCGGCGAGCTGAAAGCCAAGAAGCTGCTGAAGGCCAAGACCTTCCGGCTGGCGGCCCAGCTTCCGCCCATGGACCCGGAGGAGCGGCGCGTGCTGGCGGCGGAGTGCCTGGCCGACGGAGCCGGCGCGGGCAAGCGCCAGCTGACGGCGCTGGCGCAGGCCAAGCTCGCGTACGTGGAGGAGGCGCTGGAGATCTGCGCCCGATTCCGCTGCCGCGCGTTCGCCAGCGTGATCCCGGCGGATGCGCCGCGCCCCTCCGGCACCGGCTTCCTGCGCAAGGACTACGCGTACCTCTTCGAGCGGTACATCTACTTTCTGGAAGACACCGATCGCGACGAGCTGGGACTGGTGGTGTTCGATGAGCTGGAGCGGGTGCAGAGTCACCTGCTCGTGGAGCAGATGAACCACTACTTCCAGGCGACGTGGAAGGGCCGCACGTGCGCGTCGCAGATCATCCCCGAGTCGTTCTTCGTGCACAGCGAGCTCACGACCGGCGTTCAGCTGGCCGACCTGGTCGCGTACATCCTGTCGTGGGGATGGAGGCTCAACGGGATGCGGGAACCCGCGCGCGCCGAGCTGTCGGGAATGGTGGAGCGCCTCTGCCTGCTCCGCCACCGCGCCGTGCGCGAGAAGATGGGGAACCCGCAGTTCGTGATCTGGAGCTTCGCGCTGATCAACGGCCTGCGTGCGCGCGAAGCAGGGGGAGGGGTATAAAAGAAAAAAGGCAATGCAGGGCGGTAGCCGCTGCAAAGCCTCCGACGACAATTCTAATGCGTTCTGCGCCGATGTCAACCCCTGTGGGTGAACGGGGTGAACAACGGCGCGGAGACGGAAATCCGCCTCCGCGCCCTCGCTTCACCGCCGGTTGATGCGCTCCCGTCAGCCCTGGACGCGGCGCTGCTCGATGCGGCGGACGGCCTCGGCGGCGAGCTCGCGCAGCGCGGCGACGTCGTCCTCCGAGAACGGGCGCTGTTCCAGCCCCACCACGCACAGGTTGCCCAGCACGTGCCCGCGCGACGAGATCAGCGGCACGCCGGCGTAGCACCGCACGCCGTCCTGCGTGACCAGCGGGTTGGTGCGGTGGTACGGGTGCTCCTCCGCGTTCTCCACCACGAAGGCGTCGCGGGTGCGCACGGACGTGGCGCAGAACGACCACTCCACCGGGTGGCCGCGCGTCTCGTCCAGCCACAGCCCGTCCGGCCCGTGAAAGCCGGCCACGTGCAGCGCCTCGTCCAGCACCACGCTGATCAGCGAGACGGGGAGCCCCAGCCGCTCCGCCGCCCGCGTCGCGACGTCGGCCAGCAGCGGGTCCACGTCGGGGGCCAGCAGGTCCAGCTCGATGATCTCGGCGAGCCGCGCCTCGTCGTACAGGGGGTCGGTCACCATCATTGCGCTCCTCCGGCGGGGGCGGCGGCGTTGCCCGAAAGTCGGGCCCAGGTGCGCAAGCGGATCTCCACCGAGCGCGCCACGGCGGCGGACGGCCCGCCCTGCGCCGCCAGCGCCTGCACGGCCTGGATCAGCTGCACGCGCGTGCGCACGCCGCCCACCGCGAGCCCCGCGTCGCGGCACGCCTGGCTCCAGCGCTCCTCGCCGCGCGCGGGGCCAAAAACGCGCTGCAGCGAGGCGCGGGCGTCGGCCTCTTCCGGTTCACGCAGGTCGTAGCCCGGCAGGCGCGCCGGGCTGGCCGGTGGTGAAAGCATCGTCTCCGCGGGTGGGTGTGGATGGATGGACCAAGGGGTGGATGGACGGGGTACGTGCGCCCGGGTCCATCTGGATCTCCATCCCGCGAGCAGGCGGCGCGATGATGATGGCGGATGCGCCGCCGATCCGCCAGAACGGTCGCGCGGAGGACGCCCAGGGAAAGGTCGAGGGCACGGAGGACGGAGAAGACTCGAACGGTTCTCCGCGTACTCTCCATTCTTACTCTGCGTACTCTGCGTTCAATCGGGCTCGCCTCCCGGGAGCAAGGGGGCGAGGCGCTCGCGGAGGGTTCGCAGGGCCTTTCCCATCTGCGCCTCCACCGTCTTGACGGAGATGCCCAGGACGCCCGCGATCTCGGCGTACTTGAGGCCCTGCCCGCGGCTCAGCTCGAAGACTTCGCGGCAGCGCTCGGGGAGCGAATCGACGGCCGCGCGCACGGCGGCGTCGATCTCCGCCTCCGCCAGGCGCGACGGGGCCTCAGGGGGGGTGACGGTGGGGCCGGCGGCATGCGGGGCGGTGCGCACCTTCATCCGCTCGTGGCGCAGGTGGTTGAGCGC
>DATABT010000547.1:0-5277 GCA_036259455.1 Longimicrobium sp.
GTTCTCGCTTACCGAGATGGAGATCGTCTTCCGCAACCCGCATCCGCGGCGGATGGAGGGGCGGTTCAGCGCGGTGCTGCCGGAGGGCGCCACCGTGAGCCGCTTCGCCAAGGAGGTGAACGGCCGGCTGATGGAGGGCGAGGTGGTGGAGCGGCTGCGCGCCAACCGCGTCTACGCCGAGATCCTGCACCAGATGCGAGACCCCGCGCTGCTGGAGCAGGACCAGGGCAACCGCTTCAGCGCGCGCATCTTTCCCATCGAGGCGGGCGCCACGGTTCGCGTGGTCCTCGGCTACACGCGGCTCCTTCCGCTGGAAAACGGCGTCCGCACCTTCCGCGTTCCCCTGCGGGGGCTGCCGCGCATCGGCATGCTGCGCGTAAACGTCATCTCGCAGCCGCTGCCGCACGAGCGGCAGGTGCGCGCCGGCATCACCGCGCCGTCGGGGAGCCGCGTGAGCGAGACGGGCGCGCTGCAGTGGGAGGACGAGAGCGTCACCCCCACGCAGGACCTGGAGATCCGCTGGAGCCCGCGCCCGGACGCCCCGCGCGAGTACCTGATGCGCGCCGGGCGCTACTACATCGCCGGGGTGCGGCCGGACGCGGCCCCCGCGCAGCCGGCGGGTGCGGACGCGCGGTGGACCTTTTTCCTCGATACGTCCGCCAGCGCCGCGGAGGGGATGGACCACCGCATCGCCGCGCTGCGCACCGTGCTGGCCGCGCTCCCCGGCGGGCGCGTGGAGCTGGTCGCCTTTGACCAGGCCGTGGTGCCGCTGGGCACCTTCACCCCGCGCCAGGCGGCGGAGCGGGTGGAGGGGCTGCTGCGCGAGCGCGGGTTCCTGGGCGGCACCAACCTGAACGCCGCGCTGGCGGACATCCAGCGGCGCGCGGCCCGCGACGCATCCACCCGCTTCGTGCTGGTCAGCGACGGCGCGGCCACCGTCGGCCAGACCGCGCCCGCCGAAGTCTATCGCCCGCTGGACCGGCTGCCGCGCAACGCCCGCCTCAGCGCGCTCGTCCTGGGCTCGCGCGAGGACGCGGGCGCGCTGCGGCAGATCACGGGCGGGCGCGGGCGCATCGTCCGCGTCCCCTTTACCGAGCGGATGGAGGAGCGCGCCCGCGAGGCCGCCGCGCGCCTGGCGCTGGCCCCCGGCCGAACCGTCGAGGTCCGCGACGCCAGTGCCGAGGCCTTTTACGTCACGGGTGAGGATGACTATCTCCCCGGCGGCGAAGTGCTGGTGCTCGGCCGGCTGCGCGAGGGCGCGGACACCCGCGTGGCGGTGGACAACGTGCGCACCGGCGCCGCGCTGCCGATGGACGAGGCGCGGTTCGAGCCGCTGCTGGTGCGCGAGTTCTACCGCGCGCATCTGGAGCACCTGCAGCAGGAGGAGCGCTACGCCGACGGTCCCGAGGCCCGCCAGCGGCTGGCGGAGGAGCAGGTGCGGCTGAGCATGGAGCACCGGGTGATGGTGCCGCGCACGACCATGCTGGTGCTGGAGACGGAGGCGGACTACGACCGCTTCGGCCTGAACCGCACCGCGCTCAGCCGCATCCTCGCCGTCGGTCCCACCGGCATCGAGCGCCTGGACCGCGATCCCGGCCGCCTCGCCTTCGCCGACACCGCTGCGGTGGATGAGGATGACGACGCGCCGGCGGTGGACGACGCCGATCCGGCCGATCCGGAGGAAGAGGCGGAGGCCGGGGTGGCCGAGGTCGTGGTGAACGCGGAAAACTTCACGGGCGAGGGCGTGGAGGGCGCCCTGGCAGAGGAGGTGCCTCCCCCGCCGCCTCCCTCGCCCATGTCGCCGCCGCCTCCGCCGCCTCCGCCCCCGGCGCCCGTGTCCATGCCCCCGGACGCGCTGCAGGGGCGCGTGGCGGGCGTGACGGTCACCGGTGCCGCCGCCTCGCGGCCGCGCGACGAGGCGGCCATTGCGCTGGAAGCGCGCGTGGACACCACCGTCGCCGGCACCGACACCGTGATGACGATGGCGGCGGAGGTCGTTCCCGCGGAGCCGCCGCGGCCCGCGCTGCCGGAGTGGGTGGGCGCGCGCCGCTTCCGCCCGGGCGAGGCGGACAGCCTGCTGGCGCGGCTGGCGGCCGACCCGCGCGACCGCGTGCTGTACAACGAGCTCAGCGAGGCGCTGGCGGAGGCGGAGCGGTGGCGCGAGCTGCGCGACGTCGCCTTCCGCTGGCAGCCCATGGACCCGGACAACCCGCAGGTCTACGAGAGCCTGGCACTTGCCAGCTTTCACCTGAACCGGCGCGACGAGGCGTACCGCGCCACCGGCTCGCTGGTCGAAGTCGCACCGTCCAGGCCGGAGATGCTGCAGCGCGCGGCGCTCCTGCTCTGGCGCGTGGGCGCGCGCGACGCGTGGGAGGCGCCCGCCCGCCGTGCCGTGGAGATGCGCCCGGACCTGCCCAATCCGTATCGCACGCTGGCGCTCCTGCTCTGGCAGGCGGGCCGGTACGAGGAGGCCGCCGAAACGCTGGAGCGCGCGCTGAAGAACCCGGTGGACCGGTGGTACGGCAACGCGGCGGAGGTGGTGAACCAGGAGCTGGGGTACGTCTACCGCGCCTGGATGCGCGCCGAGCCGGCCCGCGCGGAGGAGATCCGCCGCCGCGCGGAGCATAACCGCGTGGACCTGGAGCGCACCGACCGCTTCCGCGTCACCATGGCGTGGGACACGGACGGCAACGACGTGGACCTGCACGTCGTCGATCCGGCGGGCGCGCACGTCTACTACGCCAGCCGCACCGCGCCCAGCGGCCTGCAGCTGCTGTGGGACATCACCCAGGGCTTCGGCCCGGAGGTGGTGCGCACCGACAGCGTGATCCCCGGCCCGTACCACGTGGGCGTAAAGTACTTCGCCGCCGGGCCCATGGGCATCAGCCGCGGCGTCCTGGTGGTGATGGAGCCGCGTGCGGATGGCGACGTCGCCGTGCGCATCGAGCCCTTCCGCCTGATCCCCGAGCGCGGCGACGTGCAGCCGGTGATGACGCTCTATCCCGGCGGGGAAGGGAAGTAACGACCCCTCTCGCGGGGAGGATGCGGAGGTAAAGGACGAGGACGGATGACTGTCTCCGCGTCCTCGTCTTTCTCTCTCGCCGGCCCGCGCGAACGCGAGCACCCGAAGTGCCGTTCGGCGAGCGCCGGCCAGCCGGGACCCGGCTCATCGCAGCCGGCGGCCAGGAGTTCGCGGCGAAGGACGTAACTCTCCTCTGCGAACTCTCTTTCCGTCGGGTGAATCCCAGTCGCCGCGCAAGCGCCCCCTCCGCTCGCTTATGCTCGCACCTCCCCCCAAAAAACCTGGGGGAGGTTGAACTGCGCTTCGATCCCGCCAGACGCTACCTCCGCTCGTTCCTCCCGGAGACGGGGAGAACTGCCTTTCATCACAGAAGGTGCGCGCAGCGCCGGATGACTCAGGATGACGTCACCTGCCTGTCGGTCGATGAATCTCCAGCCACGGCTCTCGAGATGACTTGTTCGGCGCGGGGAAGCGACACCCTCTCAGGCGAATGCACTCCCGGATCACGTACCCGTGAGCCACTCGATCGCCTGCTCGCGATCGGGAAAGAACCGGAACTGGCTTCCCGCGTTCGCCTCGCGCGCGAAGTCCTGGAACGACGGCGAGTGGATGGAGGGGTCGGGTACCACCGCCGCCATGCGGATGCCGTACAGGGCGAGCCGCTGCACCATCGTCCCCGCGACGCGCGTGCTGAGGTCGAAGAACTCCGGCGGCAGCGCGTCGCGGTCGATGAGCAGCGCCCCTGCGCCGCTCTCGATGCACGCCGTGACCGCCCCCGCAGGATCGAACCCGCCCACCGGCCCGAAGTGCTCGCTCACGATCGTCCCGATCTCCAGAAAAGTGAACGGCGCTGGACCAACGCTGCCCCGTCCCGTCTCCCTACGGCGGCGGCGCCCCGGAATCGGGCTGGCGCACCGGCTGGGCGGCGCCGGCGCCGGCGGGGGTGCGGAGGGCGCGGATCAGCTCGGCCGCGAACGCGGGGGCGTGAAAGGTGGCCAGCGGCGCGGCCGTCAGCATGTCGACCACCTCGTCCCAGGGTGCGCCCGCCGGAATCGCGACGGCGCGCGTGGCCAGCAGGTCCAGCTGGTAGAGGGCGGCGGCGGCGGCTTCCGTTTCCGGCAGAGCCAGCCCTCCCTGCATCTGCGCGGGGGGGAGCCGAAGGCCCAGGCGCGCGTAGGGCGGAAAGAGCGCCAGCGTCTCGCTGGACCGCCGGTACGCCGCCCCCAGCCGCGTGCCCAGCGGCGCGGCCACCGCGACCGCCTCCAGCGTTCCCTGCGCGGCGCCGGACGCCAGCCGTACGCGAAAGGCGAGCGTGGACGCGTGGTAGAAGCCCAGCGCCAGCCCACCGTCCGTGAGCCGCCTCCACAGCCGCGCCGCCGCCGCCGCGAAGGCCAGCGGGTCCTTCTCCCGCCAGCTGCGCAGCGCCAGCGACGACTCGGGCGTGAGCGCCAGCGGCGGCGCGTACACGTACCCCTCCGGCGCCTCCGCGCGCCCCAGGCACCGCGGCGTGCACCCCGGCACCAGGCGTGCCGCCGACTGGAAGAAGCGCTGCTCCGCCTCCACGTGGTCGCGCCCCGCCGGGGTGTCGGCGGTGCGCAGTACGCCCTGGGCCACGTCCGCCAGCGCCAGCGGCACCCGCAGCGTGGTCCACCCGAACGGTCCCGCCTCGCGCGACTGCTGCGGTCCCACGGCGATCACCGCCTCCGCGCCCGCCTCCTCCGCGGGGGGAAGGATCCGCACCGCGTGGCCCCGGCGCGGACGGGTGGTGCTCCACCGCGGCTGGTCGGCCGGGGCCAGCCGGCCGCGCCGGTCTACCCGCGCCAGCCAGCGGTCCGTGGCGATGCGCGCGAACGGCACCACCCGGGCGGGCGTCTCCGTCCGCAGCCAGTCGCCCGGCTCCGCCCCGGACCAGTCGAAGAGCGGCTCGGCCCACACCTCCGGCGGCAGGGGCGTGGCCGGGCTCCCCGGCGGCAGCGAAGCCACGCAGCGCACCCCGTGCCCCACGCGCACGCCGCGGTCGTCCAGCCGCACCGGCCACGGGCACCCGCTTCGCACCAGCACGTACGGTCCGAAGAGGGGGACCACGAAGAGGAGCGAGCCGGATGCGTTGTCTTGCCCGGCGGGCGCGGGCTCGTCCGCGCCGCCGGCGGGGACGTGCGCGCGGTTGCGCGTGGCGGCGCGCAGAACGATCGCCTGCGCGTCCAGGTCCTCGGGTCCCGCGCCATGGCCGGCCTGCACCAGCGCCAGCGCCTCCT
>DATABT010000548.1:0-1621 GCA_036259455.1 Longimicrobium sp.
CCCCCCCCCCCCCCCCCCCGCCGCTGGTCTTCCGTGACCGCCCGCCGCTACTGCGCGGGGAAGTCCAGGATCCACTGCCGGATCACGGCGTTGGATGCCTTCCACTGCGCGCTGTCGACCCGCACGGCGCGCTCGTGCTCCAGGTGCATCCAGTGACCCCAGCCCAGCGTGTTGTTGCTGTGCTGGCCCTGCGGGTTCTGCGTGGCGCCCAGGTCCTGGTACGCCACGTCGGCCTTGTACAGCCCGCTGACGAAGCCCGCGGCGTTCAGCCGCGTGCGCAGCGTGCTGTCCGCGGCCACGTACCGCGGCCGCGAGGTGCTGGCGTTGCGCCCGTTGCTGAGGACGAGCTCCGCGTCCGCCGGCAGCTCGTCGGGGTGGTTCTCGATGCGGAAGCCGTGGATGGAGAGCGCCCGCGTCCCCGGCGCCGCCACGCGCGTGTGGACGCGGTGAAAGACGCTGTTGGTCGCCCGAGCCATGTCCGAGTCGTCGCTGGCGTTGGCGGCGCGGCGCGCGCCGGCCATGAGGAACCAGCGGCAGCCGCAGCTACGGTACAGGTCGCCCGCCACGTCTTCCGAGTGCTGGTCGTCCACCGGGTGGTTGACGTGGATGTCGGCCTGCGCCGTGGCCGACGGGTTGAAGGCGTACGTCCCCCAGCCGCGCGCCACGTCGCCGCCCGCCGGAATGCGCTCGCGCATCACCGTCAGCGTATCGCCGGTGCCGGACTCCACGATGCGGATCACGTCGTATGCGTACGGGTCCAGCAGCGAATCCGCCGTGGCCACGTCACCCGCCACCACGGCGTCCACCGCCTGCCGCCACACCTCCAGTTCCGCGGCGGTGGGCACCACGTACGCCTCCGTCTCCTTCTCGATCAGCCCCCGGGTGATGGTGTCGATCATCACACGAAAGTCCACGGACGGCAGCGTTTCCGCGCCCTCGCTGGCGAACGCGCGGACGGGGGAAGGATCGGCGGCGCGGACGGCGGTGGGCTGGTCGTCGCACGCCGAAACCATCAGCGCGGCCAGCAGCACGCCGCCGCGCAGGAAATTGCGGAACATCACGGATCAGAACTCCTGGTTTGTGGATTGCGAACGAGACGCGGCGCCGGTCGTCTGCGCGCCGCGGGCGCGCCACGGACATCCGCCGGGCGGCCCCCGCACCGCAGGGCAAGCCGGGGGCCTCGCGCCATCTGGCGGATGCCACCCTCATCCGTTCCACGCTCCCGCCCGCGCGGTGCCTGGGCCTGCGCTGCTCCGGTAGCAGTGAAAGATTGGGACGGAAAAGGGACGGGCGGTCCGGGTGGCCGGGGCGTGCGCGCCCCGCGTGTGGAGGTGGTGGTACAGCCGCGGGAGGATGCGAAAACGTTGGAATGCCGTATCTTGAGCGTGGTGAGGCGCGTGCGGGGACCTTTGATCGGGATCAGCGAACGATGAACGGAGCCGACGTCCGCCGTGGGGTGGGGAGGGCCGCGCTGCTTGTGCTGCCGCTGCTGGCGGGGTGCATCAACACCTTCCGCACCGGCCCCGTCCCGGGCACGGACGAGAACCAGCAGGTGGAGATCCCCATCGGCCAGACGCGCACCTTTGACGAGGAGCGCCTGGCGATCGGCTTCGGGGCGGTG
>DATABT010000549.1:0-5163 GCA_036259455.1 Longimicrobium sp.
GCCAGCCATGAGCGTGGGTGAGTAGATTTCTCAGTCGGCGCAACAAGATCCTGCATGAGGCAAGTCCTCGCGGGCGCCTCCTTCGAAATGACAGCTCACGGCGCAGACTTCGTGCGTGCAACGAAATCCGCGATGAACCGATGAACCCCAGAAAAACGTGGGGGAGGTTGAACGGGCCGCGTTCATCGAACGTGGTGCGCCCGACGCCGAATGAAGTTTCCCGTTGGCAAGAAACCGGTACGGCAGGGCGTGCTCGTTTCTCGCGAGAGAAAACTCCGTTCACTCCATGGATTCCGTGTGAGGCCAACCTCCTGATCAGTTCGCGCCGACGGCGCGCGCCACGTTCAGGCGGCCCTTGCCGTAGTGCGGATCGGTGCCCGGCTGCCCCAGGTCGTCCGCCGTCTGCTCCAGGCGGGCGCGGATGCGGCTGGGTTCGCGGCCCACGTCTTCCGCCACCAGCGCCGCCGCGGCCGCCACGTGCGGGGCCGACATGCTGGTGCCCAGCCCGCCGAGCATCAGGTCCGTGTTCGTGCGGCAGACGGGGATGAGGATGCTGAAGGTGGAGCAGGGCGCCCACGCGTAGGCCGCGGCGGTTCCGCCGGGCGCCGCGACGCTGATGACCGACCGGCCGTGGTTGGAGTACGGCGCCGGCGCGTCCACGTCCGTGAACGGGCCAATCTGGGTCGCCGCGGCGGTGGGGCCGGTGGCGGAGACGCAGATCACGTTCGGCGCGCTGCAGTAGGTACGGAAGGAGTTGCCGTCGTGGTCCACGTCCACCGCCTGATTGCCCGACGCGGCCACCACGGTGAGCCCCTTGCGGTGCGCGTAGGTGAAGGCGCGGTTGACGATGGAGACGAACGAGGGGCCGTCCACGTGCGCCGCGCTGCTGTCGCGCCGCAGGAAGGAGGTCCCCAGGCTCAGGTTGGCGACGTCGATCCCCTGGTCCGCGGCGTAGAGGACGGCGGACAGCACGCCGCTGACGGGGCAGCGGCCGTCGATCCTGCACACCTTCAGCCCCACCAGCGTCACGCCGGACGTGACCCCCGCCAGCCGGATGCCGTTGCTGGAAACCGTGGCGCCCACCATGGTGCCGTGATAGTGGATGTCGGCCACCGGGTGGGCGCCGGGAAAGCTGGCGGCCACCAGCGCGTCTTCGGAGGGGACGAAGGAGCGCGACGCGGCCAGGTCCACGCGCCCGGCCAGTTCCGGGTGCTCGTAGTCCAGCCCCGTGTCCAGGATGGCGACGCGCACCGCGGGCGACCCCAGCCGCCCCGCCGCCCACGCCCCCGGCGCGCCGATGGCGCGCAGGTTCCACTGCATGGGAAAGCCCCACGCGGACGACGGGTCCGCGGCGCTGGCCAGCGCGGGCGTCTCCGCCTCCAGGACCGTCGCGTCGTCGGCGGCCACGGCGCCCACGCCGGGAAGGGCGCCCAGCTCGGCCGCCGCGCGCGGGGAAAGCCCCGCCACCGCCCCGATGCCGGCGCCGCCGTGCACGAAGATCACCGATCCGCCCAGCCCGGCCACGCGCTCCGCGAACCGCGCCGGGACGGGGCCGTTGAAGCGCACCAGGTAGCTTTCTTCCAGTGCGGCGACGGCTGCCGACGAAAGCGAAGCCCCGGGCGGCGGGGCGAGCGGGGTGTCCCCGTCCGCGCAGGTGGCGAGGGTGCCGGCGGCGAGCAATAGCAGGCAGTGCGAGTAGCGGTTCATGGGACTCTGGGTTCCTGGAGGATCGGGTCCCGCGGCGGAGGTGCGACGGGGTTTTCCCCGCAAGCCGGGGAGGCGGGACGGCGGGCGGGATGGGCCGCGTCCGCCCCGCCGCACTCATTTTCCGCCGCTATCGTACCTCCGGGCCCCTGCCGCAGCAAGCGGTTGTCCGCTGTAGCCACGCCACGTCACGTGCGGTACAGCCCCCGCACGCCGAAACATCTAGTCATCCCGAGCCGCCATCCATTCATCCGATAAACGTCAACTGCATCTCCTCACGCAGGGTCAGCGGAATCAGCAGAGTTGTTCCAGGCCGAGCCCGGGCATCGCGTTCGCTGACGGACCTCTGGGAACGGCGGGAGCAAACCCGGCTGACTCTGACAACTCTGCGTGAGGCGATCCTTCTCAATGGTTGATGTGATGCGGAACGTGAGGAAACGCGAAAGGACGCGGAGGCGGCATGCGCGCCGCGTCCTCTCCGTGTCCGGCTACGCGTCGATCAGATCGCGCCCGCGGCGCGCGCCGTGTTGATGCGGCCCTTGCCGTACGCCGGATCGGTGCCGGGCTGGCCCAGGTCGTCGGCCGTCTGCTGCAACTGGGCGCGGACCTGCGCCGGGCTGCGGCCCACGTCCTCGGCGATGAGCGCCGCCGTGCCGGTGGTGTGCGGCGCCGCCATGCTGGTGCCGTTCAGGCCCACGACGAACGTCCCCGTCTGGCAGACGGGCACCTGCAGGCTGAAGGGCGAGCACGCCGCCCACACCGGACGCTGGTTGCCGCCCGGCGCCGCCACGCTGATGGCGCTGCGGCCGTAGTTGCTGTAGCCCGCCAGCGCGTCCACGTCAACGAACGGCCCGTTCACGCTGCCGGAGGCCGTGGGGCCCGTGGCGCTCACGCAGATCACCGTGGGGGCGCTGCAGTACGCCTTGGCGCCGTTGCCGTCGTGGTCCATGTCGGCGCCCGAGTTGCCCGCCGACACCACCATCGTCACGCCCTTGCGGTGGGCGTAGTTGAACACGTCGTTGATGATGGCCAGGAACGAGGGCCCGTTGCCGCCCGCGCCGCTCGCGTCGCGCCGCAGGAAGTTGCCGCCCAGGCTCATGTTGGCCACGTGCACGCCCAGGTCCGCCGCGTACAGCACGCCCGCCAGCACGCCGCTGGTGGGGCACTGGCCGTTGACGTTGCACACCTTGATGCCCACCAGCGTAACGCCCGAGGTCACGCCCGCCGCCGCGCTGGCGTTGCTGCTGACCGTGGCGCCCACGTGCGTGCCGTGGTAGTGGATGTCGGCGATGGGGTGCGCGCCGGGAAAGAACGCCGCCACCAGCGCGTCGTCGCTGGGCACGAACGACCGGGAGTTGGCCAGGTCCACGCGGCCCACGAGGTCCGCGTGCGTGTACCCCAGCCCCGTGTCGATGATGGCCACCTTCACGTTGGGCGAGCCCAGGCGCCCGGCGGCCCAGGCGTCGTCGGCCTGCACGGCGCGCAGGTGCCACTGGCGCGGGAAGAAGAAGGCCGTCGCGGGTGCGGCGGGGCTGGCAACGGCGTCGGAGGGAACGTCGGCCTGCGCCAGGTCGCCCATGATGGGCGCCAGCACGGTCATGTCGTCTTCCACCACGGCGCTGATGCCGCCGGAGGAGCCGAGCAGGCCCGCGTTCTCGGGCGAGAGCCCGCTGACGGCGGCCACGCCGGCGCCGGCATGGGCAAAGATGACGGTACCGCCCATCGCGGCCACGCGGTCGGCGAACCCGGCGGGAACGCCCTTGCCGCTGAAGCGCACCAGGTAGTTGCCGTCGATGGCCGACAGGCCGCCCGTGTTGAGCGACGGGGCGGTGCGGATGGACGCCAGCGGTGTGTCGGGGGTGCCAAGGTCGTCGCAGGCGGCCAGTCCGGCGGCCGCGGCGGCGAACAGGGTGAGCAGACGAGCAGCAGTGTGGTTCATGGATCCTCGACGGGGGAAGGAGTTCTTTCCGCGGGAAGCGGAAAAGACCTTCTTCGGCAACCGGGCGGTCTCCGGCGGCGGGTAGCCGGGAGATCCCTGGCTTTGCGGACCGGCCTCGCGACCGGGGTGCGTTTGTCGGAAGGAGCGGACGTCTGTGTCGCGTTGGAACCACGCGGGGCATGATGATGGCCCCGGTCCGGCGGGCAGGCCGCCGTGATGGAGAGTGGGAGTGCGTACGCTCGATAGGGACCCGTGGCAAGGGGAAGCGGCGCGGCGCCTCTGCCGCGGGTGGGAGCGGCCGGGCGCCGGGAACGGCGGGGCGATGCACCGGGGGATCACCCCGCGTTCGCGATGCTTCGCATGATGCACACGGTTTGCGTCAAGGTCAAGCTTTTTGTACCGCGCTACGGTAGCAGATTCAGCAGTAGCAGCTCTGTGTGCATCCAAAGGGATTTTTCACGTGGAGAACGCGGAGGAAACGCGAGACGGGGCCGCCCGCGGCGGCCGGGCCGCAAGGTTCCGGCCGATCTGCCTGCCGCGCCTCCGGCGGGCCGCCCGCCCCGCGGGCCGCCGCCGGCGCGAGCCCGTCCACGCCCCGGACGCGCGGGAGATTCCCGGGGCCGGTGCCGGGACGGCTGCTGCGCGGGGGAATCCCGCCGGCGCCGACGTGGGCAGGCGGGAAAACCCCCCGGTTCATCGCGGATCTGGCCGCGGCGCGCATCCGGTACCTCGCCCGGGCGCGGCGAACTGTCATTCCGAGGGTGCGGGCGGGTGCCTGCATCCCTGCGGCGCCGCCTGACTGGAAAAAACCGAGCGAAGGCGGAGCGAGAAAGCGGGTTTCCAGCACGGGTGAGTAGATTTCTCAGTCGGCGCCACAGGTTCCTGCACCGGCAGCGATCGCGCGGGCGCCTTCTTCGAAATGACAGCCGCGGCGTGGCGATTTCATGGAACACGGTACGCGCAGCGCCGGATGACTCATGTTCATATCAAGGAAACCAACTGCTTCTCCGACGCGGGCCGGGTGAGGTTTCGCGACGCTCTTTCTCCGGATTCGGAGGATCACGATCCGCCCGTCCCCCACCCCAGCAGCGGGTCCAGGCGGTGGCGGTACGTCCGGCTCACCCGCACGTTCTCCCCGTTGGCGAGGATGGCGAGCAGGTCGCGGGAGAACCAGGGCTTCAGCCCCCGCAGGTGCCGCAGGTTCAGGATGGTGGACCGGTGCACCCGCACGAAGTTGCGGGGATCGAGCCGGCTCTCGAAGGCGGCCAGCGAGCCGGGCACCAGGCGCGCGCGGTCCGGGAGCACGAACCGCACGTAGTTGTCCGCCGCCTGCAGGTAGTAGGCGTCGTCGACGTCGAACACCTCGTAGTGCTCGCCCACGCGCGCCATCGCGCGGCGCAGCCAGGGCGCGGCGGCGAGGCGCCGGCGCCCCACAGCGCCCGCAGGGCCGGCAGCAGGGCGTGGGGTGCGCGGGGAAGGACCAGCAGGCAGGCGTCCGGGGCCGCGGCGAACACGGCGTC
>DATABT010000550.1:0-2352 GCA_036259455.1 Longimicrobium sp.
CGTTCTCCACGCTGCTGCTGTTCAACAACACGGCCGCGTCGCCCACCATCGCCCAGAACTTCGTGCCCACGGGCGCGGTGTTCATGGGCGACGACGCGCGGCTGCGCAGCCAGTATCCCGACGTGCTGCAGGTGTTCACCGAGGCCGAGGTGGCCGCCATCAGCCTGCCGGTGGGGACCACGGGGATCTTCCCGTACGGCTTCGTGGTGCGCAATCCCAACTCGCCCAGCAGCCGCACCATTCCCCCCGCGGCGCACGCCAACGACTGGGGCGGGGTGGTGACCTTTGCCTTCCGCTACCCGCTGCAGACGCCCAGCCAGGCGTCGGACCCGTACTTCGCGGCCTTCCAGGTGCTGGCGGTGCAGGACACCGAGACGCGGATGACGGAGAGCATCGAGGAGCGGCAGGACACGGCCGGGGTGCGGCGCGCCCGCGAGCGGGCCACGGCCCTGGGCGCCACCACGGTGACGGTGCTGGCCGGCAGCCCGGCGGCGGATCCGTTCGTGACCGACTACCCGGGCCAGCGGCAGATCTGCTCGGTGCGCACCTCGGGTACGGCGGCCTCGCCCACGCGGTTCATCACGCTGGCGGGCTTCGCCACGGAGCTGGGCATCTTCCGGCCGGGGCAGATCACGAGCCCCTGCGCCCCGTACTATGCCACGGGAACGCCGCTGCCGGCCCACTACGGGATGGGGTACAACGTGGCGGTGAAGTCGATGGACCGCTACGGCAACGTGCGGCCGGTGCCGTCGGACACGGTCACGCTCACCTCCACCGACGGAACGGCGGTGATGCCGCCCACGGCGGCGCTGGTGGCGGGTGAAAGGACTTTCGGCGTCACCTACACCACGTACGGCAACTCCACGCTGATGGGCCAGGCCAGGCGCAACCGGGGCCAGACCCCCATGTTCGTGAACGGCATGACGCGCACCTGGGACGGCGACGTGGACACCAACTGGTTCACCAACGCCGCCTGGGTTCAGAACATGCACCCGGGGGTGCAGGACTCGGTGATCATCCCCGGCGGCCTGGTGCGTTACCCGGTGCTCGTGCAGAACATCACCACCGGCGGGATCACCATGGTGCCGGGCGAGTCGGTGCACCCCTTCATCAACCTGTCCGCGTTCGACCTCACGGTCACGGGCGACGTGAGCCTGGGCAACACGGGCACCTTTACGGGCACCGGCCGGCTGATCCTCGCGGGGAACAGCAACACGGTGGGCGGCGGGCTCAGCAACTTCGACGTGCGCAACCTGCGGGTCCTGGGCCGCTACTCGGCCAGCAGCAACCTGAACGTGACCGGCGGCAGGATCGTGGTGCAGGGCGGAAGGCTGCGCAGCCAGGGATACCGCGTGCGGGTGCGCCCATCGTAGCCCGCCGGCGTCGGAGCAGGCGCGGCCGCGTGGCCGCGCCCTCCCCGACGCGCCGCCCGGGCGGGGACCTTTCGTGCCCGCTCCAGCAACCTTCCACATCGCGAGCCATCCCATGCTTCGCTCCCTTGCCAAGTCCTGCGCCACCCTGGCGTTCTTCCTTGCGGCGGCCCCCGTGGCCGCGCAGTCCGACATCCTTCTCCAGCTGCGCTCCGGCTCGCCCCCGGGCGACCGCTTCCGCGTCGATTCGGCCGGCGGCGTGGTGGCGCTGGGGCAGATCACCTACGGGATCATCCCCGCCAGCGGCGCGGGGTGGCGCATGATGTGGCACCCGTCCAAGGTGGCCTTCCGCGCCGGCTACGCCGACGCGGGCGGCCAGTTCGACGAGAGCAACATCGGCTACTTCTCATTCGCGGCGGGCGCCCTGGTCACGGCGGCGGCGAACTACTCGGTGGCCCTGGGCAACCAGAACACGGTGGAGGTGTCGGCGCAGTGCGGCACCGCCATCGGCAGCGGCAACAAGGTGTGGGGCTCGGGCGGCAACATCGGCACCTGCGGGATGGCGCTGGGGCTGAACAACGACGTGCTGGACCAGGCGGGCGTGGCCATTGGCCACAACAACTGGAGCGACGGCAACGCGGCGGTGGCCATCGGCTACACCAGCACCGCCGACGCGGACTACTCCATGGCCTTCGGCTACCGCGCCAGCACCAACGGCCACACCGGCGCCAAGGTGTTCGGCGACGCGTCCACCACCGACAGCATCGAGGCGGTGGCCAACAACGAGTTCGCGGTGCGCGCGGCGGGCGGCTTCCGCTTCCGCAGCAACGCCACCCTCACCAACGGGTGCAACATCGCGGCGGGCGGCGCCTCCATCACCTGCGCCAGCAGCGTGACGCTCAAGGAGAACTTCGGCGGCGTGGACGGCGAGGACGTGCTGGCCCGCATGCGCCGCATTCCCGTCAACACCTGGAACTACATC
>DATABT010000551.1:0-6994 GCA_036259455.1 Longimicrobium sp.
CGAACCTGGCCCTGGCCGCGCGCCAGCGCGAGCAGGCGGCGGAGCGGTACCGGGTGGGCGTGGCGCCCATCGTGGAGCGCATGCAGGCCGAGGGGCTGGCTCGCGAGGCCGAGCGCCAGGCCGTGGCGGCGCGCTTTGCCCCGCTGCGCGCGCTGGCCCAGCTGCAGCGCGTCTCCGGCGCCCCGCTGCTGCCGTACGCGTTCTGACTGGCACGTTCCCTGAGGGGGAACGCCATTCGCCGGGCGCGGCCGTCATCCCGAGAGGGGAGGCGCCGCGCCCACGCGCGTTTGACTCCTCCCCGCACATCGCTCGCGAAGCGGGGAGGAGAACGCGCCCCGGGGAGCGGAAAGGACGTGTGGAACCGGGGTATTCTCGGCCGTTTCCTGTCCCCGCTACCCTGTACCCTGTCCCCTGTCTGGCTGGATGGAGCCGTCCGAAACCCCGCCCCGCGTCCTGGTCGCCGATGACCGGGCCGACGTTCTCCAGGCCCTTCGCCTGCTGCTGCGCGGCGAGGGGTTCGACGTGGTTACGGCCGCGTCGCCGGCCGCGGTGGCCGCGGCGGTGGCGGAGCAGTCGTTCGACGCGCTGCTGCTGGACCTGAACTACGCCCGCGACACCACGTCGGGAAAGGAGGGGATGGACCTGCTCACGCGCGTGAACGCCGTGTATCCCAACCTTCCCGTCGTGGTGATGACGGCGTGGGGAAGCGTGGAGGGCGCCGTGGAGGCCATGCGCCGCGGCGCCCGCGACTACGTGGAAAAGCCGTGGGACAACGCGCGGCTGGTCTCCATCCTCCGCGCGCAGGTGGAGTTGGGGCGCGCGCTGCAGAAGACGGGGCGGCTGGAGGAGGAGAACCGCATGCTGCGCCGCGAGGGGCTTCCCGAGCTGATCGGCGACTCCCGCGCCATGCACCCGGTGCGGCGGATGATGGAGCGCGTGGCCCCGTCCGACGCCAACGTGCTCATCACCGGCGAGCACGGCACGGGCAAGGAGGTGGTGGCGCGGTGGATCCACGCCGCCTCCAACCG
The DNA here is from genome assembly GCA_036259455.1 of Longimicrobium sp. GTDB lineage: Bacteria > Gemmatimonadota > Gemmatimonadetes > Longimicrobiales > Longimicrobiaceae > Longimicrobium. Next base: position 1,029 of record DATABT010000551.1, read on the forward strand.
TGCCTCGAAGCCGCTGGTGACGGTGAACGCGGGGGGGATCAGCGAGGGGGTGTTCGAGAGCGAGCTGTTCGGCCACGTGAAGGGCGCCTTTACCGACGCCAAGGCCGACCGCACGGGCTACTTCGAGATGGCCGACGGGGGCACGCTCTTTCTGGACGAGATCGGCAACCTGTCCCCCAAGCTGCAGGCCAAGCTGCTGCGCGTGCTGCAGACGGGCGAGTTCCAGCGCGTGGGCTCGTCGCGGACGCAGAAGGCGAACGTCCGCATTCTCAGCGCGACCAACGCCGACCTGGCGCGGGAGATCGCGGAGGGGCGCTTTCGCGAGGACCTGCTGTACCGGTTGAACACGGTGGAGATCCGCCTGCCGCCCCTGCGCGAGCGGCGCGAGGACGTGCCGCTGCTGGCCAACCACTTTCTGCGCAAGCGGGCGGCGCGCTACGGCCGCACCGTGCCCGGCGTGGCACCCGAGGCCATGCAGGCGCTGCTGGACTACGCGTGGCCCGGCAACATCCGCGAGCTGGAGCACACCGTGGAGCGCGCGCTGCTGATGATGCACGGCGACACGGTTCAGCTGGCGGACCTCACCCTGCCGACGGCGGCCGGCGCGGGCGCGCAGGCGGGGGGAGGAACCCTGGACGAGATGCCGCTGGAAGAGGTGGAGCGCGTCCTCATCCGCAAGGCCCTGCAGCGCCACGACGGCAACGTGAGCCAGGCCGCCGAGGCGCTGGGCCTTTCCCGCAGCGCGCTCTACCGCCGCCTGCAGCGCTACGGCCTGTAGCCTCCGCGCTCGCCGCCTCGCCGCGGCCTTTCCCAGGTGGCCGAAGGTACACACTTTGAACGCGGCGTAGGCGGAGCAGAGAAGAGAGTACGCCGAGCCGTACTCCGCACCTTCGCACCTTCGCACCTTCTCCCGTGAAGCACTTCCTCCGTTCCCTGCGCCACGAGCAGCGCGTGTACCTGCAGGCGCTGCTGACCGCCGTTCCCGCCACGGGGACGGCGGTGCTGCTGCTGTGGCTGGGGGATTTTTCGCCGCGCCTGCGCTGGATTGCCACCGCGCTGCTGGTGATGGCGGCGATCTTTCTGGCCGGCGCGGTGCGCACGCAGGTGGTGCGGCCGCTGCAGACGCTGGCCAACCTGCTCTATGCCCTGCGCAAGGGCGACTACGCCGTGCGCGCCGCCGCCGCCCGCGCCGACGACGCCATGGGGCTGGCCCTGCTGGAGGCCAACGCGCTGGGCGCCACCCTGCGCGAGCAGCGGCTGGGAAACCTGGAGGCCAACGCCCTGCTGCGCGCGGTGATGAGCGAGATCGACGTGGCGGTGTTCGCCTTCAGCGAAGACCGCCGCCTGCGGCTGGTGAACCGCGCCGGCGAGCGGCTGCTGGGGCGCCCGGCGGAGCGCGTGCTGGGCATGGAGGCCGGCGCGCTGGGGCTGCTGGAATGCCTGCGCGGCGAGGCGCCCCGCACCTTTCGCCACGTCTTTCCCGGCGGCGGCGGCCGGTGGGAGGTGCGCCGCAGCGCCTTTCGCCAGGTGGGGGCGCCGCACGAGCTGCTGGTGCTCACCGACCTGAGCCAGGCGCTGCGCGAGGAAGAGCGGCAGGCGTGGCAGCGGCTGGTGCGCGTGCTGAGCCACGAGATCAACAACTCCCTGGCCCCCATCCACTCCATCGCCGGCTCGCTGCTGGACCTGCTGCGCGCCGACCCTCCCCCCGCCGACGCGGACGAGGACCTGCGCCAGGGGCTGGCGGTGATCGCCAGCCGCTCCGCGGCGCTCACGCGCTTCATGTCGTCGTACGCGCGGCTGGCCCGGCTGCCGCGCCCCACCCTGGCGCCGGTGGACGTGGGCGCGTGGGTCCGGCGCGTGGCCCGGCTGGAAACGCGCGTTTCCGTCGCCGTGCGGGAGGGGCCGGGGTGCACCATCGAGGCGGACGGCGACCAGCTGGACCAGCTGCTGATCAACCTGGTGCGCAACGGCGCCGACGCCGCGCTGGAAACCGGGGGCGGCGTCTCCGTGGGGTGGGCCCGGCGCACGGGCGAGGTGCTGCTCTGGGTAGAGGACGACGGGCCCGGCGTGGAGACCACCGAGAACCTGTTCGTCCCCTTCTTCACCACCAAGCCCGAGGGCACCGGCATCGGCCTGGCGCTCAGCCGGCAGATCGTGGAGGCCCACGGCGGCACCATCACCCTCGACAACCGCCGCGACGCCCGCGGCGCCCGCGTGGAGGTGGCGCTCCCCAACCACCCGCCGCACGGGGCAGGGGAGTAGGCCTCACGCAGGCGTGGCGCCGCACTCGAACATGCGCCGCCGCGAACGCTCGAGGGTTGGAGTTCCTCCGCATCCGTGTGCGATGTGGCGTCCGGAATGCCCCGGCCTCGCACGTGACGAGCCGGGGCATTCAGCGTTGCGGATAACCGGGAACCGGGTGTGTCCCGGATGTGGATGCGTGCTCTCCACGCTCGCACGGCCAGCCGGCTCACCGCCTGGTGGTCACATGCGCGGTCGTGGCTCTCGTTTCTCCCGCAACGCGATCTGAATCCGCTGCTGCTGTTCCGTCAGGCTCGATGGATCGTGGTCTGCGAGCCAGAGCAGGTGGTCACGCATCAGGCGATCGATCGAATCCATGTCGCTTTCTGCGATGTACGTTTCCAGCAGGTCGCAGGCGGCGTCCGTCGTCTCCGGATGCTCCGGGCCAAAGATCTGCCGCGTCGCACGGAGTGCGTACTCCTGTAACTCCCGCGCTCCCTCACGGTCTCCAAGAGCGCTCCGCGTTTTTGCCAGAGAAGCCATGCTGGAAATGGTATCGGGATGCGCATCGCCCAGGGTGCGCCGCCTGGCCTCGAGAACGTGTTCCTGAAGCTCCTGTGCGCCCACGTGCTTGCCACGACGCTTAAGCGTGAGTGCCAGGTTGTGCATGGCGGAGAGCGTATTGGGGTGCTCCCCCCCAATGGTGCGCCGCATGGCCTCGAGCACGGTTTCCTGCAGCGCCTGCGCTCCTGTGTAGTTTCCCCTGTCGCTCCGGGTCAGCGCCAGGTTGTGCATGGCGGTGAGCGTATAGGGGTGTTCGTCTCCGAGAATGCGCCGCCGCCCGTCCAATACCTGTTGCTGTAGCTCCTCCGCCCCCGCCAGATCGCCCAGGTCACGCCGGAGGGCGGCGATGTCGTTGAGGGATCTGAGCGTGTCTGGGTGCTCAACGCCGAGAACATCCCGCCTTGTTGCCAGAATACGCTCGTGGATGTTCCGCGCTTCCGCGAATTCACCCAGCTCCGCCAGCGTGTTCGCAAGGTTGTGCAAGGCGTCCAGCGTGTTCGGGTGCTCGTCTCCAAACGTGCGAATCCAGCCGTCGCACGCCTGTTGTTGCAGCGCCCGCGCCTCCGCGAGGTTCCCGCGGTTGGCGAGCGTGATCGCGAGGTTCGTGAGCGAGATCAGGGTATCCCGGTGCTCGTCGCCCAGAAGGCGCCGCCTCGTCTGCAGCGCGAGTTCCTGAAGCTGCTGCGCTCCCGCAAGGTTCCCCAGATAGTTTCGCGTGTTCGCCAGGTTGTTCAACGCGAGCAGCGTAGTCGGATGCTCATCGCCCAGAACGCGCCGGGCCGTCTGCAGCGCGCGTTGTTCCAGTTCTTCGGCGCCGGTGTAATCCCCTCGATCACGCCGCAGGTTCGCGATGCTGATCATCGACAGCAGGGTATCCGGGTGTTCATCGCCCAGAATTCTCTCCCTGGCGCGCAGCACGCGTTCGTGTAATTCCTGCGCGCCGGCGTAGTCTCCTCTGGCGCGCCGTGTGTTCGCCAGGTTTCTCAGGAAAGCGAGATACTCTGGATCTTCGGCGGAAAGCCACCGCTCCGACTGCGAAACGAGCAACGTGAAGATTTCGCCCGCGAACGCCGGATGTCCCCACTCGGCCAGCATGATGCCCACCGCGCTCCCCAGGCTGCACATCGCCGGGCGAGTGTGTGCGGCCAGGATCGCCGGCCAGTTGGCAAAGACGGAGATCGCGACGGCCGCACAATCACGTACGACAGCCGCCCCCGCCTTGCCGTGTCCTTCCTGGGAGCGCATCAGGCCGGCCAGCAGCGATCCGACCGTTTCCGCGTCCTCATCCGGCCGTTCTGCCCGCGCCCGGACAAAGTCGGCCAGAACGCGGTGCATTACACCGAAGCAGGACCCGGCGCCGTCGCTCACATCCGTGACGAATGAGCGGTTTCGCAGCTTTGCGCGGAAACCCGGAGCGAATACCGCCGGGCCGAACGCGTCGAGTACGAACGTGGGAATCGGCGCGGGTGCCATCCACGCGATGAGCCGCGCGGCGTACTGCTCTTCCGGGGTCAGCAGGTCGTAGGACGCGGAGAAGGCTTCGCTGATGCCGCGAAGCGCGCCTTCCGGGACGACGTAGCGGATGGACTCCATCGCCTGATCGACGGCGGCGCCCGGTCGTTCGGCGTGGCTCAGGTCCAGGAGGACGCGCGGCGTCATCGCGCCGGAGCGGAGGAGGCGGTTCAGGATTTCGAGGGCCAGCGGAAGGTGGCCGACCCATTCCGCGATGTGCTCCCACTCCGCCTTGGTGATCGCCTTGCGCGGCGTGCCGGCGGCCAGCAGCTCGACGGCGGCGTCGGGACGCAGCGTATCGATGGGGAGGGGGACCACGCCGCCGCCGGTGCCGAGCGCGACGCGGGTGCGCGAGGTGGTCAGCACGGGCACCTCGCCGATGACGGGGCACCAGGTTGCCAGCGGTCTGGGGCGCTGGCCGGGCTCGGTTTCGGGAACGTTGTCGATGATGAACAGCGGCGTCGGCGCGTGGTCCGGGCGCGTGCGGATGGCGCGGGCGACGGCGCCGGGAACGCCGCCGGAGCCCTGGCGGACGATGGTGATGTCGGGCGCGCTGGGATTCAGCGCCTGGAGCACGTCGTAGAGCTGGAGTTCGGCGTCGCTTTCCGCATTGACCCAGAAGAGGCCGCCTTTGAAGTGGCGCGGACCGAAGCGGTAGAGATACTCCAGCGCCAGTCGCGTTTTGCCGAAGCCGCCGATCGCCTCGATGGAGCCGGTGAGCCCCGCGGCGGTGGCCGGATCGCCGCGCTCCGTCCACAGCAGGTCATGGATGCGCCACAGGTCGTCCGCGCGGCCCACGAACGCGTCGGCGATAGTGGGCGCGAGCCCGACCTGCGGGACGAACGGGATGTTGCCGATGCGCTGGGGGGGCGGCAGGCGCGTGGCTTCGAGCAGGAACGCGCGCGCCTCGTCCGCGTTGACCACGGCGGCGTAGCGCTCGCGGAGCGTGGGCGGGTCCGCGGCCAGCTCGGCCTCCACCAGCGCCGCGATAGCCTCGATGTCGTCCACGGCCGGCCAGTTGCGCGCCTGCACCAGCGGCGGAAAGCGCTCCATCATTGCATCCACGCCGCGCGGCGGCATCGCCACCACCAGTCCGCGGAGCGCGTCCTCCTTCTCCTTCGCGGTCACGCCCGGCCGCTCGGCCATCCGCAGAAACGGGGTGCGGGCGATGCGGAACTCGAGCAGGCAGTACCAGCGCGTGAAGTAGTGCGGCTCCGCGAAGATCACGACGACCTTCGCGTCGAACAGCGCATCCACCAGCGCTTCGGGAAAGCGCTCGCCGGGCTCGATACCCACTGTGTCGAGAAAGGCGGTGCGGCCGCCCAGCGCCTCGTGGAGGGCTTCGGCCTGGGCGCGGCTCGCGTCGCGTGCGTACGAGATGAAGACGGGTTGCGGCATCATTCTGCTCAGGAATGGCATCACCGATTTTTCCCGAAGTGCCGGCAGGTCATGAATGGGCTCCGACGGCCCCGGGCGCAACGGGATCACGGACGCGGGCGGAGACAATCAGGTTCTTCGTCGATTTTGTTGCAGGTAAACAGACCCGACGCCGAACTGTCATTTCGAAGGAGGCGCCTGCACCGAACTCAGCCCGTGCAGGATTCCCATGGCGCCGACTGAGAAATCTACTCACCCGTGCTGGTGATCCG
>DATABT010000552.1:0-3903 GCA_036259455.1 Longimicrobium sp.
CTTCCGCACACGCGGCTCGTCAACCTGTACGGGCCGACGGAGTGCTGCATCGACACCAGCACGCACGTCTGCGGGGATGGGGACGCCGCGCTGCCGACGATCCCCATCGGCCGGCCGGTGCCGAACACACGCGCGTACGTGCTGGATTCCGCGCTGCGGCCGGTGCCGGCGGGCGTGCCGGGCGAGCTGTGCATCGGCGGCGTGCAGGTGGGGCGCGCCTACGTGAATCGTCCCGCGCTGACGGCCGAGCGCTTCGTTCCCGATCCGTTCGCGGCGACGCCGGGCGCGCGGATGTACCGCACCGGCGACCGGGCGCGGTGGAGCAAGTGCGAAAGTGCGAAAGTGCGAGAGTGCGAACGTGGGGATACTGACGCACTTACGCACTCACGCACTCACGCGCTGGAGTACCTGGGCCGCCTGGATGCGCAGGCCAAGATCCGCGGCATGCGCATCGAGCCGGGCGAGGTGGAGGCCGCGCTGCGCCGCGAGGCCGGTGTGGCGGAGTGCGCCGTCGTGGTGCGTGAGGACGTGCCCGGCGACCGCCGCCTGGTGGCGTATCTGACGGCCGGCGCCGATCCCGCCGCGGCGCGCGACGCGCTGCGCCGCACCCTGCCGGACGCGATGGTGCCGGCGGCGTTCGTCGTCATCGACCGCATTCCCCTTACCCCCAGCGGCAAGCCCGACCGCAAGAGCCTCCCCGCGCCGGAGTACACGGCCGCGGAGGACTTCGTCGCGCCCCGTGATTCGGCCGAAACGGCGCTGGCGGCCATCTGGGGCGAGGTGCTGCGCGTGGAGCGGGTGGGGGTGCGCGACGACTTCTTCGACCTGGGCGGACACTCGATGCTGGCCATCCGCGTCGCGGCGCGGGTGCGCGAGGCGTTCGGGGTGGAGCTGACCGTACGCGCGCTGTTCGAGAACCGCACGGTGGAGGGGCTGGCGCGCTGGCTGGCGGAGCGGGGCGCCGCGGGCCCGGCGGAGCGCGCCACGCCGCGCGACGCCAGCCCGCACCACCTGCTGTCGCGGCTTGACGAGCTGTCGGAAGACGAGCTGGACCGACTTCTGGGTGCCTGAACCAAGGAACGGAGACCGATGACGGTGCCTTCCGAGACCGCCGGCATGCTTTCGCGGGCCGAAAAGCAGGAGCGGCTGCGTGCGATCCTCCTGGAGAAGATCGGCCGCACGCGCACCGCGCCCGCGTCGTTCGCGCAGGAGCGGCTCTGGTTCCTGGACCGGCTGCGGCCCGGCAGCGCCAGCTACAACCTTCCCGAGGCGCAGCGCTTTCACGGTCCGCTGGACACCGGGGCGCTGGGGCGCGCCCTGGCCGAGGTCGTCCGCCGCCACGAGGCGCTGCGCACGACGTTCGCCGAGGTGGACGGCGTGCCGGTGCAGGTGATCGCCCCGTTCGAAGGCTTCACGCTGGCCGTCGAGGACCTGTCGGGTGTAGATGAGGACGCGCGCGAGGACGAGGTCCGCCGCCGCGCGGCGGAGGACGCGGCGCGGCCGTTCGACCTCGCCGCGGGCCCGCTCTTCCGCGCCACGCTCCTTCGCCTGGCGGACGACGATCACGTGCTGCTGCTGTGCATGCACCACATCGTCAGCGACGGGTGGAGCATGGGCGTGCTCTTCGCCGAGCTGTCGGCGCTGTACGAAACGTACAGGAACGGGGCGGAAAGCCAGCTGCCGCCGCTGTCCATCCAGTACGCCGACTACGTGGCCCGCCAGCGCGAGTCGCTGTCGGACGAGCTGCTGCGGCGCGGCGTGGACTGGTGGAAGGCGCGGCTGGCGGATGCGCCCACGCTGCTGGAGCTGCCCACCGACCGCCCGCGCCCCGCCGTGCAGACGCTGGAGGGCGCGCACGTCTCCGCCGAGTTCTCCCCCGCGCTGCTGCGCGGCCTGCAGGCGCTGGCGCGGCGCGAAGAGGGCACGCTGTTCATGGTGCTGCTGGCCGCCTTCCAGGTGCTGCTTTCGAAGTACGCGGGGACGGACGACGTCGTCGTCGGCAGCCCCGCGACCGGGCGCCGCGGGCGGGACGAGGAGGCGCTGATCGGGTTCTGCGTCAACACGCTAGCGCTGCGCACGGACCTGTCCGGCGATCCCTCGTTCCGCGACCTGCTGCGCCGCGTGCGCGACGTGACGCTGGACGCGTACGACCACCAGGAGGTGCCGTTCGAGCGCGTGGTGGAGGAGCTGGCGCCGGACCGGTCACTGAGCCACGCGCCCGTCTTTCAGGTGATGTTCACCCTGAGTGACGCGCGCGGCGAGCGCGGGGGGCTGCCGGGGGTGGAGATGGAGCGCGTCGCCAGCGACCGCGCGACGACCAAGTTCGACCTCACGCTGGGGATGGGCGTGGAGGGCGGATTTCACGCGGCGCTGGAGTACGCCACGGACCTGTTCGACGCCCCCACCGCCGGGCGGATGCTGCGCCACCTGGAGCGCGTGCTGGAGCAGGTGGCGGCGGACCCGGACGCGCGCCTTTCCGCGCTGGAACTGGCGGGTGAGGCGGAGCGGCGGCGGGTGGTGGAGGAGTGGAACGCCACGGACGCCGACTACCCGCGCGAGGCCAGCGTCGCCGCGCTGTTCGCGCTGCAGGCGGCGCGCACGCCGGACGCCGTGGCGCTCGTCTGCGGCGACGAATCGCTCACCTATCACGAGCTGGACGCGCGGGCCAACCGGCTGGCGCGGCATCTCGCGCGCCTGGGCGTCGGCCACGAATCGCGGGTGGGCATCTGCCTGGAGCGCGGGCCGGAGCTGGTCGCCGCCATCCTGGCCATCCTCAAGGCCGGCGGCGCGTACGTCCCGCTGGACCCCGGCTATCCCGCCGAGCGGCTGGCGTTCATGCTCGCCGACTCCGGCGTGGCGGTGCTGGTGACGCAGGACGCGCTGCGCGGCCGGCTCCCCGCGAAGGCCGGCGTCGCCGTCGTCAGCCTGGACCGGGCGCGGGAGGCGATCGAGCAGGAGAGCGACGAGCCGGTGGACGGCGGCGCGGAGGCGGGGAGCCTGGCGTACGTCATCTACACCTCCGGATCCACCGGTACCCCCAAGGGCGTCGCCGTGGAGCACCGGAGCATCGTCCGGCTGGTGCGCGGCGCCAACTACGCCTCGCTGGACGCGGACGAGGTCATCCTCGCGGCCGCCCCGGTCTCGTTCGATGCATCGACGCTGGAGCTGTGGGGGGCGCTGCTGAACGGCGGGCGCATCGTCCTCATCCCCAGCGCCAATCCCACGCTGGAGGAGCTGGGGACGGCCCTCGTGCGCCACGGCGTGACCACGCTCTGGCTGACGGCCGGGCTGTTCCAGGTGATGGTGCAGGAGCGGCTGGATGACTTCGCCGGCGTGCGCCAGCTCCTCGCCGGCGGCGACGTGCTTCCCGTGGAGCAGGTGCGCCGGATCCGGGAACGCTTCCCCCAACTGCGGCTGATCAACGGATACGGGCCCACGGAGAACACCACCTTCACCTGCTGCCACACCGTGGACGAGCGGTGGAGCGGCGGCCCCATCCCCATTGGCAAGCCCATCAGCAACACCCGCGTCTACGTGCTGGACGCCTCGCTGCGCCCCGTGCCCGTCGCCGTTCCCGGCGAGCTGTACGCGGGCGGCGACGGCGTGGCGCGCGGCTACCTGAACCGCCCCGCGCTCACGGCCGAGCGCTTCGTTCCCGATCCGTTCTCCGCCACGCCCGGCGCGCGGATGTATCGGACCGGCGACCGCGTCCGGTGGAGGGAGTGCGAAAGTGCGAAAGTGCGAGAGCGCGAAAGTGGGGGCACTCACGCACTGGAATACCTGGGCCGCCTGGACGCGCAGACCAAGATCCGCGGCTTCCGCATCGAGCCGGGCGAGGTGGAGACGGCGCTGCGCCGGCATCCGCGCGTGTCCGACTGCGCCGTCCTCGTCCGCGCGGACGAG
>DATABT010000553.1:0-9944 GCA_036259455.1 Longimicrobium sp.
AAGCGCGCGAGGCTGTCCTCCTTCACCCACTCCTGGACCGAGGGAGGCATCAGGAACAGCTGGTCCTGGTCGTAATCCCGGAAGTTGTAGCTCATCGGCAGCTTGCGGTGGCGTCGAGTGACTGACGCCAATCTATGCTGCAGCATGGCCCTTAGCGACCCCTCCGGGGGTTTACTGGACAGGCTCAATAGGGAATAGGGAATAGCGGGCACCAGACAGCCCCGCCGGCGGATGGGGCGCCGGCGGGGCTCGGCGGATCAGGAGACGGTGAAGTTGACCGTCTGCTCGAAGTCGGGGTGGTCGCCGTGGATCAGGCGCACCGTCATGGCCTTCTGCCCCGGCGAGGTGGCGATCAGCAGGCCGCCCGTGTAGCCGGCGGGCTGAAACGACACGCCGGTGCCCGCCACCACGGCGACGATCTGCATCGTCACCACCTGATCGAACGTCATCGAAGCGCCGCTGCTGTCCAGCCATGTCACCGTCACCGCCGTCTGCCCCACCGGCACCGTCAGCGTGCCCGTCTGCGACCCGCTTTCCGTGACGGTCACGCTCTGCGCCCCCGCGGTCAGGCGCACCGCCGCGATGTCGGGATGGTCGTTGCGGGTGGGCGTCTCGGGATCGCACGCGCCCAGCGAAAGCGCCAGCGCCGCGAACATCACCGGCGCCCGGCGAATCCTGCTCACGAGTAGCATCTCACGTTCTCCCCGGCGGGTGAGGTGGCTGAATCCGCGACACGTTTACACCCCGCGCGCCGTCCGTCAAGACAGGGTACGCGGTACGAGGTACGAAGGTGCGCAAGGGAATCCACCTCCGCACTTTCGTACCTTCCACCCTCGCACCCCGGCGCTCAGAACAGAACGCGGTACACAAGCGACACGTTGCGCCCCGGCGACGGGACCAGGATGCGGCTGGTGGCCTCGCGGTACGACTCGTCCAGCAGGTTGTCCACGCGCAGCACGATGTTGTGAATGCGGCCGCCGCGGCGCAGGCTGAGCCCCGCGCTGGCGTTCACCAGCGTGTACGCGTCCGTGGCGAACTCCGCCGGCTCCGCTCGGTCCTGCTCGAAGGCGTGCCGCGCCTCCACCCCCAGCGAGTACGTGCCGTTGTCCCAGCGCGCGCTGCCGCCCAGCCGCGCCGCCGGCATGAACGGCAGCGGCCCGCCGTCCACGAAGTCGCCGCGCACCAGGTCGCCCATCACGCCCAGCACGATGTGGCGCCCCACCACCGCCTCCACCTGCCCCTCCAGCCCGCGCAGCTCGGCGTCGTCCTGGCGAAAACGGTTGACGGGGACGGTGATCTCCTCGCCGTCGTGCTCGTCGATGAGGGTAGTGTCGCCCACCACCTCGGGGGTGATGTAGTTGTCGATGCGGCTGTAGAACGCCGCCAGCTGCGCGTTGATGCGCTCCGACTGCGCCCGCAGCACCGCCTCGCCGCCGCGGTTGATCTCCAGGTCCAGGTCCGGGTCGCCCACGTCGTACGTTCCCGCGGCGTGGTGAAAGGCGTTGGAAAACAGCTCCTCCACCGTGGGCGCACGGAACGACTGCGCCACGCTCACGCTGGCGGAAAGCTCGTCCGTCACCGGAACGTTGAGGCCCAGCGAGCCGGAGAAGTTGCGGAAGTCGCGGCCGCGCACGCCCGCGAAGCGCTCGTCGTCGGTCTCGTCCGGCTGCACGCGGTACACGTCGTAGCGCGCGCCCGCCTGCAGCGAGGGCCCGTCGCTCTCCGCGCCCAGCGGCAGTTCCTGATACACGAACAGCCCCGCCGTGCGGCTCTCCGCACCGGGCGTGAGCGCCTCCTCGCCCTCCGGCGAATAGTCCTTGCGCAGCGCCGACACGCCCACGGCGCCGTCCAGCCGGCCAAAGCGCGTCTTGGCGGTCAGGTTCCCCGTCTGCGTGTCGAGCTGAAAGCGCGTCCCCACCTCGCCGCCGGCCTCGATCTCGTCGTGCCGGTAACGCTGCGCGTTGGCGTCCAGCCGCAGCGTGGTAAAGCCGCGGTCGCCCAGCGCCACCGTGGCGCGGCCGTTGGCCTCCAGCCGGTGCCCCTCGATGGAGATCCCCTCCTCGTGCTCCTCGTGCTCCTCGTGCTCCTCCCCCTCGTGCACGGGCGCCGGAAGCCCGTAGTCGAAGGTGTATCCGCCCAGCGACACGCCGCCCTGCACGCGCTCCGTCACGTATCCCAGCCCCGCCGTGCCGTACGCGTTGTTGTAGAAGGTGTTGTGCAGCGTGCCACCGCCACCGACTCGCACGTCGTCCACGCGCCGGCCGCCGCCCCGCGCCGAGATCGCGAAGGTTTCGCCCAGCGGCAGGGTGATTTCCCCCGTCAGCGCGCCACCGGGGTTCACCGATTCGCCCTGCGCCGCCAGAAAGCCGCTGGCTTCGCCGGGGATGGTGGTGGGGATGTCGGTGGAAATGACGTTCACCACGCCGCCCAGCGCGTTGTTGCCGTACAGCAGGCTCGCCGGCCCGCGCACCACCTCGATGCGGCTGGCCGCGAGCGGATCCACCGAGAGCGCGTGGTCCGACGAGGTGGACGACAGGTCGCCCGTGCGCTGGCCGTTCTGCACCACCAGCACCCGCTCGCCGGCGAGGCCGCGGATGACGGGCGTGGACGCAGCGGGGCCGCCGTAGCGCGTGGAAAGCCCCGGCTGCGACGACAGCGTCTGCGCCACGCTCGTTCCCAGGTTGCGCTCCAGCGCCTTGCCGGAGAGCTCCACCGTGCTCTGGGTGATGTTGAGCGGGTCCGCGCTGCGGGGGCTGGCGGTGACGTTGATCCCCTCCAGCGAGAGGACGGTCGGGCGCAGGACGATGTCCACGCGCACGTCCGCGCCCTCGGGCGGCACGGTCACAACGGCGTGCGAAGGGGCGTACCCCAGCAGCGTCACGTCCAGGTGATAGGTGCCGGGCCGCAGCGCGCGGATCACGAAGGTGCCGTCGTTGGCCGACAGCATGGAGCGGTTGAGCTCGTTGATGACGATGCGCGCATTGGGGAGCGCGTTGCCCGCCGTGTCGCGCACCACGCCCACGATGGGCGGCGCGGGCTCGGCGGCCGGGGCGGCGTGGGCCGCGCCGGCGGTGGCAAGGACGGCGGCCAGCGCCAGCAGGGCGCGCCGCGAGAGCGTATGGAACATGGGATCTCCTGAATCCGGAACGTGCGGCCGGACCTCGCGTTCAGTCGGACGCGGAGGCCTGCCGTATTCTGTATACCGTTCGTCGCCGCGGAATGCGGCTGGATCAGGCGAGTGGGGGTGCGCGGGCGCGCGCGGGAGAGGACGGACGATAGGGGAGCGCCGCGCGGGCGGCGGGGGTCGCCGCCGCCTTGTCCGCGGCGTCCAGCGGCAGCTCCGCGCCGGCGGCGGGGAGCGCCAGGGCGCCGGCGGCCTGGCAGATGACGCAGTGCAGCTCGTCGTGCGGCGGCAGCGACGAGCCGCCGTCCTGCCGCTCGGCGACGGACGCGACGTCCGCCGCGGGGGCCGCCGGCGACCACACGTGGAACGGGACGGCCGCCGCACCCAGCAGGTGCAGCAGCATCCCGATCAGCAGCGACAGGCGCCGCGCACGCGAGGGTCGATGGATGCCGTTCATCGGGGGCGGGTTACACCGCGCCGCGCGCATCGTTCCGCGCGCGGGGAATGCGAAAGTGCGTGAGTGCGTCAGTGCGTAAGTGCCTTCACCTGATTCTGGACACGCGAGTGCCGGGGACACCCTCATCCCTGCCGTCACGTGTGACGCCAATGCGGCCGCTGCCCTGCCATCTCTGCATCACACGATGGCTCATCCTGAGTCATCCGGCGCTGCGCGCGCACTCTGTAGCATGAAACCGCCGATGCCGCGGCTGTCATTTCGAAGGAGGCGCCCACGTGATCGCCGCCGGCGCACAAAGCCATGGCGCCGACTGAGAAATCTGGTTCATCGCGGATTTCGTTGCACGCACGAAGTCTGCGCCGTGAGCTGTCATTTCGAAGGAGGCGCCGCGGGGACTTTGCCCATGCAGAATCTTGTTGCGCCGACTGAGAAATCTACTCACCCACGCTCATGGCTGGCCGCACGTCCCGGGACCCGCCTCCGATGCGCCGCACAGAAGCGGGGCGAGGACCGAGCCGTGGGCCGGATCACCAGCACGGGTGAGTAGATTTCTCAGTCGGCGCCATGGGAATCCTGCACGGGCTGAGTCCGGTGCAGGCGCCTCCTTCGAAATGACAGTTCGGCGTCGGATCTGTTTACCTGCAACAAAATCGACGAAGAACCACATCTGTACCCCGTACCTTCGTTCCTCTGTTACTTCCCCCGCATCGCGCGGAGCGCCGTCTTCACCGCATCGCGGGGCATGCGGGTAAGGCCGTTGAACTCGCCGCCGCTGGCGATCCACTCGCCGCCGTCGATGGTCACGCACTCGCCGTTGATGAACGCGGAGCCGTCCGACACCAGGAACGCGGCCAGGTTGGCCAGCTCCTCGTGGTCGCCGAAGCGCTTCATCGGGATGCGGGCCTTCGCCTCCGCCTCCAGCTCGGGCGTGGGCATCAGCGCGTTCCAGGCGCCCTCCGTGGGAAACGGACCCGGGGCGATGGCGTTGCTGCGGATGCCGTACTCCGCCCATTCCACCGCCAGCGACCGCGTCATCGCAAGCACGCCCGCCTTGGCGGCGGCGCTGGGCACGACGAACGCGCTCCCCGTCCACGCGTAGGTGGTGACGATGTTCAGCACGCTGCCGCCCCTGCCCGCCTCGATCATCCGCCGCCCGACGGCCAGCGTCGCGTTGAACGTGCCGTAGAGCACCGTCTGCACCACGGCGTTGAAGCCGCCCGGGGACAGGTCTTCCGTGGCCGCCAGGAAGTTGCCGGCGGCGTTGTTCAGCAGCACGTCGATGCCGCCGAAGCGCTCCGCGACCGCCGCGACCGTCGCCTCCACCTGGCCAAAGTCGCGCACGTCGCAGGGGTGCGTGAACACGCGCTCGCCGCCGGGGTCGATCTCTCCGGCGGCGCCGGCCAGGCGGTCCGCCCTGCGGCCGGTGATGGCGACGCGCGCACCGAGGGACGCGAACTTCTTCGACATCGACAGCCCCAGCCCGGAGCCGCCGCCCGTCACCAGCACCGTCTTGCCCGCCAGCAGGTCGTCGCGGAACACGTGTCCTCCATCCCCGTTCATCGTCCGGAAGCTACCCGGCCTGAGAGTACGCCCGCGCGGCCACGGGCGAAAGTGCGCCGGCCATGGCGCATTCCTCGCCTTTCGGGGTAACTTGTGGACCGCCAAACGCTTCTGATCTGCCCCGGTGAACGTGATGCCGCCCATCCGCCGCTTCCTTGCCGTTGCCGCCGTGCTGGCGCTGGCCGCCGTGCCCGCGCGCTCCCAGACGCCGCTCGCCGCGCCCGACACCGGACTGACCGTCACCCTGCTGACGATGGGGCAGGGCGACATGGTGTGGGAAAAGTTCGGCCACAACGCGCTCTGGATTCACGACGCCGCGGCGGGCACGGACCACGTGTACAACTACGGGATGTTCGACTTTCAGTCCCCCGGGTACTGGAGCCGCTTCATCAAGGGGAACTGGCTGTACGAGCTGGGCGTGCACGACCTGCGCACGACCGTCTACAACTATCAGTACTTCAACCGCGCCATGTGGGCCCAGGAGCTGAACCTTACGCCCGCGCAGAAGCGCGAGCTGCAGGCGTTCCTGGAGAACAACGCGCTGCCGCAGAACCGCGAATACCTGTACGACTACTACCGCGACAACTGCAGCACGCGCGTGCGCGACGCGCTGGACCGCGTGATCGGCGGGCGGCTGCGCGCGGCAACGGCGGACAGCCTTACGAACACCAGCTACCGATGGCACAGCGAGCGGCTGATCGCGGACGACGTCCCCGCGTACGTGGGGCTGGCGGGCGGGCTGGGCCCGGCGGCGGACCGCCGGATCACGGCCTGGGAGGAGATGTTCCTGCCCTTCAAGCTGCAGGAGCAGGTTCGCGCCATCCGGGTGCCCGACGCCTCCGGCGGCCAGGTGCCGCTGGTGGCGCGCGAGTGGACCATGCTGGCCGCCCGGGGGCGCGACGGGCCGCTGCACACGCCGCCGGCGGCCACGCAGTTCTTCATCGTCGCCGGGGTGCTGATCGCGTGCGCGCTGATCGCCTCCGCCATGATGGCGCCGCGGTCCGCGGCCGCGCGGTTCGCGTACGCGGCGGTCAGCACGCTGTGGCTGCTGTTCGCGGGGACGGCCGGGGTGATGCTGCTGGGGCTGTGGGCGTTCACCAACCACCAGATCGCCTGGCGCAACGAGAACCTGCTGCAGCTGTCGCCGCTGGCGCTGCCGCTGGTGCTGCTGGTGCCGTGCGTGGCCTACGGCGCGCGGTGGGCGGCGCGCGGGGCGTGGGGGCTTTCCGCGGCGGTCGCCGCCCTCTCCGTGCTGGGCTTCGTGATGCAGGTGCTGCCGGGGCTGGACCAGCGCAACGCGCACGTCATCGGCCTGGCGCTGCCGGTGAACCTGGCGCTGGCGTGGACGGTGCGCACCCTGGCCGGCCGCACCCGCGCGGCCGTGCAGCCGGTCCCCGCCACCAGGCCCAGGCGGGAGCGCGCGGCGGCGTAGCCCTCCCCCGGCGGCGCCCGAGAGCGCGCCATCCCCTCCCGCAAACGGCGCGGGAGGGGAGGATACACTTCAATCGGGCGCGTCGCGGGTTGGGTACACGGCCGGGGTTCTCCCCTCGCCCGCACATTCGCGGGCCATGTGCGGGCGCGGAAGGATGAGTGCGGAGAGGGGCCGGGGGAGAGGGCCCCGCGCGGTCCCGTCTCCTGGTGTGCGCAAGAAACCAGAAGGCCTGCCCGATCATCGAGACGATCATCCCATGCCGATGGAAGTACAGATCTTCGGGACGAAGAGCTGCAACGAGACGAAGAAGGCGCTCCGCTTCTTCAAGGAGCGGCGCATCAGGACCCACTTCGTGGACCTCAGGGAGCGCGCGGCGGCGCCGGGCGAGCTCAGGCGCTTCGCGGAGCGCTTTGGCGCGGAGGCGCTGCTGGACCGCGGCGGCAAGCGCTTCAGGGAGCGGGGGCTGCACGTGGCGCACGTCCCGGAGCCGCGCATCCTTCCCCTGCTGGTGGACGATCCCGCGCTGCTGGTGACGCCGCTGGTGCGCTCCGGCAATCACCTGACCGTGGGATGGGACGAGGGGAAGTGGAAGGGATGGATCGCGCCGTGACGGCTTACGAGAGGTGGGGCGGATGAGGATCGTCGGCGGAAAGCTCGCGGGGCGGCACCTGACCTCACCGCCGGACCGGCGCGTGCGGCCCACGGCGGAGCACGTGCGCGACGCGTGGCTCGCCTACCTGCAGCCGCGGCTGAAGGGCGCGCGCGTGCTGGACCTGTTCGCCGGGACGGGCGCGCTGGGGCTGGAAGCCATCTCCCGCGGCGCGGCGTCCGCCGACTTCGTGGAGACGCGGCCCGCCAGCCTGCATGCGCTGAAGGCCAACGTGGCCGCGCTGCACCTGCGGGCAAAGACGCGCATCTTCAAGAAGGACGCGCTTCCCTTCGCCGCCGCGCTGGAGTCGGGCGCGTACGACGTCTGCTTCGCGGACCCGCCGTACGAGTCAAAGATGCTGGACCGGCTGATCGCGATCTGGATGGAGACGCCCTTCGCCACCGTGCTGGCCGTGGAGCACGCGGTGGATCACGATCTCCCCGAAGGCGGCAAGCGGCGCGTCTTCGAGGACACGGCCGTCACCGTCTACACGGCGGACGCGAGGCCGCCCGCCGAGCGTTGACCCGTCCCTCCGCCGCGCGATAGCTTCCCGCCCGGGCCGGCAGCCGCTGCCGGCCCGGCGTTCGTTTCGCGGCGCCGCACACCCGTCATCCACCGAAGCCGTCGCCCGCATGGCCGCACCCACCATCCGCCCCGCCACCCCCGCGGACGGCGAGACCTTCCTTACGCTGGTCGACGCGCTGGCGGATTACGAAAAGCTGAACCGCCCCAGCCCCGAGGCGCGCCAGCGGCTGCTGAACGACGCGTTCGGCGAGCGGCCGCGCATCAGCGTGTTCCTGGGCGAGGTGGAGGGGCGGGCCGTGGCGTACGCCATCGTGCTGGAGACCTACTCGTCGTTCCTGGCGCTGCCGACGCTCTACCTGGAGGACCTGTTCGTGATTCCCGAGGCGCGGCGGCACGGGATGGGGCGCGCGTTCTTTCAGGCGCTGGCGGCGGAGGCGGTGCGGCGCGGGTGCGGGCGCATGGAGTGGGTGGTGCTGGACTGGAACCAGCTCGCCATCGACTTCTACGAAAAGCTGGGCGCGCGGCGGATGAGCGAGTGGTACACCTACCGCCTGGACGCCGACCAGCTGCACGAGGTGGCCGGCGGTCAGGGCTGACGCTCGCGACGGCTTCCCATCTCACGAGGCGCCGGCAAAGCCTGCGCCCCCGGCGAACGCGCCGGGGGCGCAAGTTGTTTATCAATATAGGCTTAGTCCGTCTCGGTGCGGTCCGCGACTTGCCTGCGGTCCCGGCCACGTCACACGGGGGCCTGCGCGGGTCAGGCAGAGACTTCTGACGCGGAGGGAACCATGAAGGCAGTGAGCAGGGGGCTCATGGTCGTCGCGCTGGCCGCGGCGGTGGCGGCCTGCGACGGATCGCCCACGGCGGGTCCGGCACTGGTGGCGGCGAACGATGGCGGAGCGGCACAATCACCCGGCGTGCTGACGTTCGCCTCCCAGCCCAGCCAGACCGAGCAAAGCCCGCAGACGGCCGGCGGCGGCCTGGCCGGCATCGACTTCACCGGCAGCCTGGTCACCGGCACGCCCTGCTACACCGTGTCGGCCACGCACGCGACGGAGGGCAGCGACGTCACCGTAACGGTCACCGGTACGCGCACGGGTGACATCTGCGCGCAGGTGGTCACCTACCACAACTACACCGGCCGCGTGAGCGCGCTTCTGCCGGGCACGTACAGCTTCACCGTCATCCACAGGGTGGGCGCGAACACCACCACCGCTTTCAGCGGCACGGTCACCGTGCAGTAGCCGGTCAGCTCGGGGCCCGGTGACGCATACCGGGCCCCATCGCCTCTCCGTCGCCCGATCTGCCGATCATTCCGACACTCCCTCCGCGCGATTGCACCCATCTTCATGATCGCGCCGAATGTGCCCTGCTGGACGTCAAAGACGGTGTGTTCGCTTTGCACCAGGTGTTTCCGCGCGCATCCTTCTACGGTCCTGTATATTCCTCAACCACAACGATTTACAAGTGTGGTGATTACTTTGCTTCTTCGTGTCCGTTGTAGAAGGATTGCACAGGCGAGCACGATGTAAGTCGTTGATTTGCAGTGGGTTACGGAGGGTGTGCGTGGCACGCAACCTGCTTCCGCTTTCCGCCACGCCTTGGGAGGCGACACCGGGCCCGGAGAGCAACGGCGGGACGCCGCCGGAAGGGGACAGCAGAGCGTGCCGGAGGGCCGGCACGAGACGGCAAACGCTTCCGTACCTGGAGGACACGATGAAGGCATTGACGAAGGGGCTGATGACGATCGCGCTGCTGGCGGCCACGACGGCGTGCGACGGCTCGCCCACCACGGCATCGGCGTTCGTCTCCGAGAACGACGGCATCGCCATGGCCCGGCAGTCGCGGCTCACCTTCAACTCCACGCAGAGCCACACCACGGGGAACGAGCAGACGGCCAGTGGCGGGGCGGGCGCCATCGAATTCACCGGCACCGTGACGACGGGCACTCCGTGCTACGACGTGAGCGCCACGCACCAGGAGGGCGCGGGCAGCGTCACGGTTACGGTAACGGCCACCTCCACCGGCCAGATCTGCACGCAGGTGATCACGTTCAACAACTACAACGGCCGCGTCTCGCGCCTGTCGGCCGGCACGTACGACTTCACGGTGATCCACAACGTGAACGGCAGTTCCAGCACGGCCTTTACGGGTACCGTGACCGTGCGGTAAGCCGCCCGTCCGGCCGGGGGCCCCG
>DATABT010000554.1:0-2261 GCA_036259455.1 Longimicrobium sp.
GGGGACCAGGGGACCAGGTTACGGGGGGACAGCCGGCCCGACGCCATCCTGAGTCATCCGGCGCTGCGCGCACGTTGTGAGATGAAAGGCAGTTCTCCACCTCTCCGCGAGGAACGAGCGGGGAGGGGGCCGGGGCACGGCTTGGCGGCTGCATTACGTCCTGCGGCTCCCGACGCTGACCTGCGACGGGCCGGGGGAGGGGCCCTCCGCCGGGGCCTCGTCCCTTTCTATTCAGGGAGGCGCCGCGCGAATCCTGCCGTTGCGATGAACTCTGCGGCGACTGAAGGACCTTGCCAGCATGGCCGCAGACCCGGCTTCATGTCCGTGAAGCTGGTCCTGCCATGTCGAGAAAGAAACTCAGGGCGTGCCTGGAGCGAGAAAACGGGTCACCAGCACGGGTGAGTAGATTTCTCAGTCGGCGCCCGGGGTTCCTCCACCGGCGGCGATCACGCGGGCGCCTCCTTCGAAATGACAGGCGCGGCGTGCGTCCGAATCTCCTTCCCTCTCCCTTGTAACCTGTCCCCTTCTTTTCACCCCGCCTCCTGGATCGCCCGCACCACCAGCAGCACGTGCGGCTCGTGCAGGATGGTGCCGTGGTTGCCCGTCACGGGAACGATGGTCACGCCCCCGGCGCGCGAGCCCCAGAACTCGTCGGCGGAGGCCTGGAGAGGGGCTTCGGCGGAGCCTTCCGTCCGGAAATAGGTCAGGTGGCCCTCGTACGGGCGCAGGTCGTACGTGGCCTGCGCCTGCAGGTTGGCGCCGCGCACGCGCGTAAGGGCGAGGATGACGTCCGCGCGCGAGGCGGGGAGCAGCCGCTCGTCGTCCACCTGCGCGATCATCGCCTGCGCCATCTCCCGCGGCGGCAGGGGGCGCACCTCGTCCACGCGAATGCGCTCGGCCGCCATCCACCCCGCGTACCCGCCGATGGTCTGCATCATCACCTCGGCGGGATCGCGCGGGTCGGCTTCGATGGCCTCCGCGGTAAGCGGCGAGGTGTCCAGCATCGCCAGCAGGTCCACCTCCTCCCCCGCCGCGCGCAGCTGCCGCGCCATCTCCCACGCCACCACGCCGCCGAACGACCACCCCCCGACGCGGTACGGACCCTTCGGGCGAAAGCGGCGGATGGACTGCACGTAGAACGCCGCCATCTCCTCCAGGTCGCTGATCGGCTCCTTGCCGTCCTCCAGCCCCCGCGGCTGCAGCCCGTACACCGGCTGATCCGGGGCCAGATTGACGGCCAGCCCGCGATAGCAGACCACGTGGCCGCCGGCGGGGTGCGCCAGAAAGAGCGGCGGCCGGGCACCGAAGGTCTGCAGGGGGATGAGGGGAAGGCGGACGGTGCGCTCGCCTGCCTCCACCGCGCGGGCGAGGGCCTCCACGGTGGGCGCCTGCATCAGCATCCCGATGGGGACGTCGATGCCCAGCTCGCCGCGGAGCTTCGCCACCAGCCGCGTGGCGAGAATGGACTGCCCGCCCAGGTCGAAGAAGTCGTCGCGCGCGCCCACGCGCTCCACCTGCAGAACGTCCTGCCAGACGGCGGCGATGCGCTGCTCCAGCCCCGGCCTCGGCGGGACGAACCCGGCGCCGTCCGCGCCCGCGTCCACCTCCGGGAGCGCGCGGCGGTCCAGCTTGCCGCTCCCCGTTCGCGGCAGCGCGTCCATCCACCGGAACACGGAGGGGACCATGTACTCCGGCAACCGCTCGCGCAGAAACGCACGCAGTTCCGCGCCGCCGGGAGGCTCCGCTCCGGGCTTCGGCACCAGGTAGCCGGCCAGCCGCTTCGCCGCGCCGCCGTCCCCCCTGGCCGCGGCGGCGGCGTGGGCGATGGCGGGATGCGCGGCCAGCGCCTGCTCCACCTCTTCCAGCTCGATGCGGTGCCCGCGCACCTTGACCTGCGCGTCCATGCGGCCCAGGTACTCCAGCGTGCCGTCCTCGCGCCAGCGGCCGCGGTCCAGCGTGCGGTACATCCGCGAACCCGGCGGGCCGTGCGGATCCGGTACGAACTTCTCCGCGGTGAGCGCCGGCCGCGCGGCGTATCCCCGCGCCACGCCCATCCCCGCCGTCCACACCTCGCCGGGGACGCCGATCCCCGCGTGGCGCAGGTGCTCGTCCAGCACGTACACGCGCCCGCCGGGAACCGGCCTGCCGACGCCCACGCGGTCGTTCCCCGGCTCCAGCACGGCCCAGGTGCTGTACGTGGTGTCCTCCGTCGGCCCCCACAGGTTGACGATGCGCGGCACCCCGGCCTCCGCCAGCGCGCC
>DATABT010000555.1:0-4957 GCA_036259455.1 Longimicrobium sp.
CTCATGCGTTTACTTGACACCCCCGTGCGGGCGGCCTAACTTGGCCCGCTTCCGCCACCAGCCACGGCTGAGTCGCACACTTTCCGGCACGCGGGCATGCTCGTCCTGCCCGCGCGATTTTCCGTCACCAGACGTACCGCAGGTCATGCCCCAATCCCGCTGGACGCTGATGCTCGTCCCGCACGACAACGAGCGCGTTCGCTCGTTCCAGGTGTCGGGCAAAAGCATTCGAGCCGCGCTCTCGGCCGTCATGATGGCCGTCCTGCTGCTGGGCACCTTCACCGTCGCGTTCTTCGTCAAGCAGTCAAAGCACGTCCAGAACGCCTCCCTGCGCGCCGAGAACGCCGCGCTGGCCGGCGAGGTGGACGAGATGCGCAAGCAGATGGAGGCGCTGGACGCGTCCATCGCCGCGCTGACCAAGAAGGACGAGCAGCTGCGCGTGGTGGCGGGGCTGCCGGAGATCGACCCCGACGTGCGCCGCGTGGGCATCGGCGGGCCGGGAACCAGGGGGACGTCGGCGGCGCTGGCGCGGCTGAACCCCCGCGTGGGCAAGAAGGTGGAGACGACGGAGCAGGACCTGGGCGCGCTCATGCGCCGCGCGGCCCTCCTCCGCACCAGCATGGACGAGGCGCTGACGACCATCGAGCGCAACCGCGAGCGGCTGGCGTCCACGCCCACCATCCTTCCCGCCAACGGGCACCTCTCGTCGTTGTTCAGCGGCAACCGCTATCACCCGGTGCTCCGCATCTCCCGCCCCCACAAGGGGATCGACATCGCCGCCCGCGTGGGCGAGCCCATCCTTGCCGCCGCGCGGGGCCGCGTGATCTTCGCGGGCAACAAGGGCAACGGCTACGGCAACATGGTGGAGATCGACCACGGCTACGGCTACGTGACGCGCTACGCCCACGCCAGCCGGCTGCACGTTCGCCGCGGCCAGACGGTCGACCGCGGCCACCGCATCGCCGACGTGGGCGCCACGGGGCTGGTGAGCGGGCCGCACCTGCACTACGAGGTGGAGCAGAACGGCCGCCAGGTGGACCCGCTGAACTTCGTGATCGGCGACGCGCTGCCGTAACCCCGGATCGCGCGGAGCAACCGAGAAAGGACGCGGAGGATGATTCCAATCCCCCGCGTCTTTCCGTTTCACTGCATGATAATCGCGCCGCACTGGCCGTAAACGAAGAATGGTGAAAGATTAAGGGCTCCGCGCCGGCAGGTCCGCCGCGCGGGGCTTTCTCGCTTTCTGGTCGATGCTGAACCTCGCAGTCGCTTTCGCGCTCGCCCTCGCCGCGCCCGACACGCTGCCGCCGCCGCCCGACCCCGTCGCGGCGGAGCCGGCCATCGTCGTGCTGCGGCAGCCCGCGCTCCCCATCGTGGCGCTGCGGCTCTCGCTCCTGGCGGACGATCCGCCGGGGTACGCGGGCGCCGGGCACCTGATGCAGCACCTCTTTCTCCCCCGGCTGGAGGAGCGGATGGCGCGCGTGGGCGGCCGCGTGCAGGCCGTCCGCACCTCCGACGCCGTCGTCTACACGGTCATCGGGCCCGCGGTGGAACTGGACTACATGGCGGAGGTGCTGCGTTCGGTGTTGCGCGCCCCCGCCCCGGGGACGGCGGAGATGCTGGCCGCCGCCGCCGCGGTGAGCCAGGAGCGTGGCGCGGAGCGGGAGATCGCGCCGCAGTACGTGCGCGCCGCCCTGCGTGCCCGGCTGTTCCCCGCCGACCTGCCGCCCGCGGGGACGGAGGCGGCGATGGCACGGCTGAACACCGCGCGCCTGGACGCGGTGTGGGCGGCCATGTACCGCCCGGAGCGCGTTTCCATCGTGGCCGTGGGCGACGTGGAGATCGAGGGCGTGCGCCGCGCCTTTCGCGACGTGCCCGCGGCGCAGGGCGAGGGCGTCGCGCCGCTGGCGGATTCGGTGCGCGCCTTTGCCGCGGACACGCCGCAGGCCACCCGCGGCTGGTTCGGGCGGGCGTGGAACGCGTCGGCCGCGGACCCGGCGGCGCTCACGGTGACGGCGCGCCTGCTCCGCAACCACCTGCGCCGCCGGATGACGCGCTCCAGCGTGGACGTGGAGCACTGGTGGACGCACCACGGGCAGGCGCTGGCCCTCGTGGTGGCCACGGCTGACTCGCTGGTTCCCGTCGCGCGGCGCACGGTGGAGGGCTCGCTCACCGCGCTGCAGGCAAACCTGGACCAGGCGCTGATCCGCGACGCCGCCGCCAGCGTGCGCCGCGAGATGCTGTTCTTCGCCCGCACGCCGGAGCGGATGGCCGACGTGCTCGGCGCCTTTTCCGACCGCGGCGAGGAAGCGGGCGCAGCGCAGCGCTTCTACACCGCCGTCGCGGAGGTGACGGAGGACGACGTTCGCGCCGTGCTGACGCTTCTGCTGGAGCAGGAGCCCGCCATCGTGGAAGTGCCCCCCCAGCGCCTGAACCGTCCGTGACGATGCGCATTCCATCGATCATCGGCTGGATCGCGCTCGCCGTGCTGGCCGCGCGCCCCGCCGCCGCGCAGGACCGCGTGGTCGTGCGCCAGGAGCCGGGGACGCCCGTCGTGGCGGCGGAGGTGCTGATCGCCGTGGGCCCCGCGGACGAGGCGGAGGGAAAGCAGGGGATCACCCACCTCACCGCCCGCTCCGTCACCGCGCCCATCCTTCCCGTGCTGGATTCGCTGACGGCGCAGCTCACCGTCGTGCAGCACAAGGACGCGGTGTCGTTCACCGTGATCGCCGCGCCGGACAACTGGGAAGAGGCCACCCGCACGCTGCTGGTCGCCCTCTTCCGCGACCCGGTGGACAGCCTGGCGACGGTGCGCCAGCGGACGGCGACCGCCGCGGAGCTGGAGGCGCGCGAGGCCAGCCCGGCGGATGCGCTGGCACGGCAGGTGGATGCCGCCGTGTTCGGCGAGGACCACCCGTGGGGCCGCCCGGCCGTGGGGACGGCGGCCACCGTCCGCCGCATCCGCGTGAGCGACGTGGACGCCTTTCTGCGCTCCGGGTTCACCGCGGACCGCGCCGTGGTGGCCATCGTGGGCCCGGTGGACCGCGAGGCCGCGCAGGCGCTGCGGGCGTTCATGGACCCCGGCCCCGTGCGGCGGACGGAAGTGGGCGCGCCCGCGCCCGCGGAGGGGGTCGTGCGCCGGCAGTACAACTCCATTACCGCGTGGGTGGCCGCCGTCTACCCGTTCAACAAAGACGCGGACGAGGAGGCGCTGCGCATGCTGGCGAAGCTGGCCGTCGAGCGCGTCTCCTTCGGCCCCTTGCGCCCGCAGGTGTACGACTCGCGCGCGGAGGTCACGCGCCACGCCGGCGGGGGCGAGCTGCGGCTGGAGCTGGTCGTCCCCCCGCGCGAGGTGGAGGACTGGGCGGAGCGCCTGTCCGCCGCCATTGCCGGGTACGCGGGCGAGGCGCTGGACGAAGCGCGGTTCGCGGACCGGCTGCGCCGCTTTCGCGGCGAGCGCATGCTGGAGCTGGAGTCGCCCGAGGCGCGTGCCCGCGTGCTCGCGCGGCAGGCGCTGGTCACGGGCCGCATGAACGTCGGGCTCGCGGACGTGGACGGCCTGACCCCCGAACGCCTGCACCGGGCCGCCCGCTCCCTCGGCGACCCCGTGCTCGTCTTCCTGGGCCCTTTCGAGGCGGACACCGGCGACGGCGACGCGGCAGGCGGCTCGCGCTGAGGGCCGGAACAGCGTCACGCCGGGGGCGCGGACGACAAGAGAGAGAACGCGGAGACAGCACCAGGCCCTCCGCGTCCTCTTCTCATTTCCGCGGATCTCGTCGAAAGTCATCGGCGCCTCCGCAGCGTTCCCAGCGCGCAGGCGGCGTAACATGCCGACTCCACGGCGCGTGCGCGACCTTCACGTATGACCTGGGCACACGGACCTCCTTGTGGGATGTTTTTCGCGCCCACAGAATCTATCCACATCCCCGCCGTCCGCTACGTCCAGAATACGTCAGCGCGCACATTTCACGTTCTGGATCCGCCTGATGCCCATCCACGACTACGGCGTGCTGAAGGGGCGCATCCTGGCCTGCCGGGCGGATCGCGGCCACCGCTCGCCGCACTACGAGATCCACGTGCGGGCGGCGGGGGAGGATGCGCGCGTCTCGGTCAACGTGCGTTCGTACGATCGCCGCCGACGGGACCTGCTGCACCGGGTGGATGACGATTTCCGTCACCCGATCACCCGGCGCCTGGCGGTGCTGAAGGAGGGATGGCATCCGGTTCATCCGGCGCCGCACGGACTGGCGCTGGATTACGTGCGCGGCGGAATGGTGTCGCGCGGGCAGATGCGCGCCCTCGCGCACGACCGGCCCGGCGCGAACAACGACCTCAACGACCACCTGGACGCCCTCGTCCGCGCCGCGTGCGACGACCCGCAGGTGGAGCTGTACGCCTTCGGCTCCGCGTGGGGGCCGGCGCCCGATGAGCCGGACGAGGTGTTCGGCTTCCGCCCCGGGCGCGGCATGCACGACGTGCACCTGAACCAGGGGAACGCGCACCACGACCGCCACGCGCGCCACAACGGAAGCTGGCAGGACGGCGCGCTGTTCCTGCACCTGCGCCGCGAGGGGCGATGGGTCGCCGTCTTCCTCGCGTTCCAGTCGCAATCCTGGCACACCGACCTGCGCGGCTTTCCCCGCGCACACGGCAGCCGCGAGCACCCACTCCGTTGTACCGGTGCACGGTACGTCGATCCCACGGAGCCGGGCGCGGAAGATGAACGGGAAGCCCTGCACCGCCGCGGAGCGGAGGATGAACGATGAGCCTTCGCAGATGGAAAGACACTCGGGAGACCGCCTTGCCGGGCACCATCGAGCGCACGGAACGCAGGACCGGGTCGATGCTTGCGGCCATGGATCGAGAGGAGGCACGGCGCACCACGTCCGACGAAACGGACCCGACGAATCCCCACATCTCCGCATCGGCCGCGCTGACGACGAAAGCGGGCCCGGAT
>DATABT010000556.1:0-5238 GCA_036259455.1 Longimicrobium sp.
CGGCGAGCGCGCATGGGCAGCAGGATGTCGTGGGACTGTGGCACGCGAAGGGGCGGTTCGGGCCGGACGGGGCGGGGCCGCTGCGGGTGGAGCGCGTGGACGGGGCGTGGCGCGCCTTCATCCGTGGACACCTGGTGCCGGTGCGCGTCGCCGCGGACTCCGTCTCGTTCGAGCTCCCGGACGGGTCCGGGACCTACATCGGCGCACTGGACGCGGCGCGCACCCGTGTCACGGGCCACTGGATCCAGCCGCGCACGGTGACGGACGGGTTGCGCTTCGCGTCGCCGCTGGTGCTGCGCGGCTGCGGCGCGGACTGCTTCGAAGGCACCGTTTCGCCGCGGGAGGACGCGTTCACCTTTTTCCTCCACATCGCGCCGCGGGCGGACGGCACGCACGGGGTGCTTCTGCGCAATCCGGAGCG
The DNA here is from genome assembly GCA_036259455.1 of Longimicrobium sp. Classification (GTDB taxonomy): domain Bacteria; phylum Gemmatimonadota; class Gemmatimonadetes; order Longimicrobiales; family Longimicrobiaceae; genus Longimicrobium. The sequence goes on from DATABT010000556.1 coordinate 422, forward strand.
CAACCTGGCCCGCTTCATCCGCGTGCATCGCGCCGAGAGCGATTCATCCGGCGTGCGCCTGCTGGACCGGGCGGATTCGGTGCTTGCGCGGGGGCCGCTGCGGGACGGGGTGATGTCCATCTACATCCCCAACCGCGGCGGCTCGTACGACTTCCGTCGCGTGCCGGAGGACGCGTTCACCTGGTTCTATCCGCGCGGCCGGCCGAGCGCCTCCTATCGATACGGACCGCCGCGCGACGAGGGCGATGGATGGCGCGTCGGCACGCTGGACGAGGTGGGGATCGCGGCGGACGGCATCTCCCGCCTGATGGAGTCGGTGGCGAACGCGTCGGCGGACTCGCTGGGCGCGCTGCGGCTGCACGGGCTGCTGATCGCCCGCTACGGACGGCTGGTGCTGGAGGAGTACTTTCACGGCGAGCACGGAGAGAAGCCGCACGACACGCGCTCCGCGTCCAAGACGGTAGCCACGGTGCTGCTGGGCGCGGCGATGCACGCGGGGGTGCAGATCAGCCCCGAGACGCCCGTTTACGCGGTGATGCGTCCCGGCGCGCGGGACCTGGACGCACGCAAGCGCGCGCTGACGCTGGACCACCTGCTCAACATGTCGTCGGGCTACGACTGCGACGACAACAGCGACGATGACCGGCCGGGTAACGAGACCGCCATCACCGACCAGGACGAGAACCCGGACTGGTTCGGGATGATCCTGGACCTGGACGTGGTCCGCGAGCCGGGCGCGCAGGCCGTCTACTGCTCCATCAACCCGGCCCTGGCCGGGGGCGTGCTGTCGCGCGTGGCCGGCCGTTCCGTCCCGGACCTGATGTACGAGCTGGTCGGGGAGCCGCTGGGGATGCGCGGCTACTACGTCCCCCTCACCCCGCTGGGCGACGGATACTTTGGCGGCGGATGGCGATTCCGCCCGCGCGACTTCATGAAGCTGGGGCAGCTGTACCTGGACGGCGGCACCTGGAACGGCCGCCGCGTGCTGAGCGAGGCGTGGGTGCGCCGGTCCACCGAGCCGCGCTACGCGATGAGCGCGACGTCGCGGTACGGCTCCCTGTGGTGGATGCGCGAGTATCCGTACGCGGGGCGCACGGTGCAGGCCTACTACGCGTCCGGCAACGGCGGGCAGGTCGTGGTGGTGATCCCCGCGCTGGACCTGGTGATCGCCGCGTACGGCGGCAACTACGCCGAGCGCGCCGGCGGCCTGATGGTAAGCGAGCTGATCCCCCGCTACATCCTCCCGGCCGTGAGGGAGGATGGATGACCCATGGCGCCGACCGAAGGATCTCGTCGGCAGAACCGAGGGGCCGGCTCCGGCACTCCGAAGCCGGCCTCCCGGGTGGCCGAGAGGAGATAAGAGGATGTTGCCGAACCCCGGAAGTGATTTCCTGAGTCATTCGGCGCTGCGCGCACCCTGTGGGATGAAAGTCGCTCGCGCCGCGGCTGTCATTTCGAAGGAGGCGCCGCGTGATCGCTGCCGGTGCAAAAACCCGTGGCGCCGACTGAGAAATCTACTCGCCCGGGCAGGTGCCACGCCTCGCTCGACGGACCTCGTCAGGATTCCTTTCTATTCAGGGAGGCGCCGCGCGTAAACCTATCCGCACGAAAGACCCTGGCGCCGACCGAAGGATCGCGTCGGCAGAACCGAGGGGCCGGCTCCCGTACTCCGAAGACGGCCTCCCGGGTGGCCGAGAGGAGGTAAGAGGATGTTGCCGAACCCCGGAAGTGATTTCCTGAGGGAGGCGCCGCGCGTAACCTTTCCGCACGAAAGACCCTGGCGCCGACCGAAGGATCTCGTCGGCAGAACCGAGGGGCCGGCTCCCGTACTCCGAAGACGGCCTCCCGGGTGGCCGAGAGGAGATAAGAGGATGTTGCCGAACCCCCGAAAGTCGATTTCCTGAGCCGTTCGCCGCTGACGCGCGCCAGGTACGATGAAACGGTAGGATGAAACGCGCAGACCCTCTCTCCCTCCCGGCGGGGAACGAGCGGCGAGAGGGCGGGGGGAGGGGCCCTCCGCGCGAGAGGCCGGCCTTTCCATTCAGTCCAATGCCTGCCTTCGGCAAGGACAGTTCGGTATGAACCGTGACGCCGGCCGAGACTGGCGGTGCCGACGGAAAGGCCGGGTTTCTCCCATGGACGCCGAACCAGCTCGACATTCGACAAGGCCGCTTCGACTCCAGTCTTGCGAAAAAGCACGACCGGTCGTAAACTACTCGGCATGAGCAAGGGAGCCGCGACCAGGGACCGCATCATCGAGAGCGCGCTGCGCACGGCGAGCGTGGAGGGGCTGGAGGGGATCAGCCTGGGGCGCCTGGCCGCGGACGTGGGGATGTCCAAGAGCGGCCTGTTCGCGCACTTTCAGAGCAAGGAAGAGCTGCAGCTGGACGTGCTGGAAGCCGCCTCCAGGCGGTTCGTGGACGTCGTCATTCGCCCCGCGATGGAGGAGCCGCGGGGCGAGCCGCGCGTGCGCAGCCTCTTTGAGCACTGGATGGTGTGGGAGCGGCACGAGAGCCTGCCCGGCGGCTGCATCTTCATGCACGCGGCGGCGGAGCTGGACGACCGCCCCGGCCCCGCCCGCGACGCGCTGGTGCAGTGGCAGCGGCAGTGGCTGGAGTTCCTTGCCAAGGCCGTGCACCAGGGCGTGGAGACCGGGCATTTTCGCGAGGACCTGGACCCCGATCTCTTCGCGTTCCAGCAGCTGGGCCTGGTTCTGGGCTATTACCACGCGCGCCGCTTGCTGAGCGATCCGCAGGCGGAGGCGCACGTCCGCCAGGGCTTTGACGCGCTGCTCGCCGCGGCGCGGGCCTGATCCGCATCCATCCACCCACAGCAGGAGAAGCCGACGATGACCACGACCGCGTCCCCATCGCCCCAAAAAAGCACGAACGGTCGTGCTGTGCCGCTCGGTGTCCGCGCGTTGCGCGCCTGGTTCCGCGCTGCCTCGGCGGTGGCGCCGCGGGCGGCGGAGCGGCAGGCGGCGTCGCTCTTTCTCACCCCGCCGCGCAAGAAGGCGAACGGTGTGGTGCTGGAGGACGCGGAGTCAGGCCGCTACGCGCTGGAGGTGCGCGCGGGGGAGCTGCGGGTGGCGGCGTGGAGCTGGGGCGCGGGGCCGGCGGTGCTGCTGGCGCACGGGTGGGGCGGCACGGCGGCGGACATGGCGCCGCTGGCGGAGCGGCTGCAGGCGGCGGGCTACCGTGCCGTGCTCTTCGACTTTCCCGCGCACGGCCGGTCCGCGGGGCGGCGGACCAACATGGTGGAGTGGCTGCGGGTGATGAAGGCCGTGGCGGCGACCATCGGGCCGGTGCACGCGGTGGCGGGGCACTCCTTTGGCGCGGCGACGATCGCGCTGGCGCTGGCGGAGCACGGGATGGACGTGCGCGGCGCCGTGCTGCTGGCGCCGGTGATCGGGCCGGCGCTGTTCGTCGATCGCTTTACGGGGATGATCGGGCTGCCGCCGGAGCGCGCGGAGGGGATGATGCGGCACATCGCGCGGACGGTGGGGCGCGAGCCGCGGTCGCTGGACGCGCGCTGGGCCGTCACGCACCTGCACGTGCCGGGGCTGCTGGTGCACGATCCCGCGGACCGCGAGGTGCCGTGGGCGCACGCCGAGTCCATCGCCGACGCGTGGGCCGGCAGCCGCCTGCTCGCCGCGGACGGCCTGGGCCACAACCGCCTCCTGCGCGACGAGCGGATCCTGTCCACCGTGACGGACTTCATCCACACGCTGCCGCGCCGTTCCGCCCTCGCCGCGGCTTCGTGAAGGACGGATTCCAGACCTCCGAATCGGAAGACGTCATCCTGAGTCATTCGGCGCTGCGCGCACCCTGTCGGATGAAAGTCGCTCCCGCCACGGCTGTCATTTCGAAGGAGGCGCCCGCGTGATGGCCGCCGGTGCAGGAACCCCGTGGCGCCGACTGAGAAATCTACTCGCCCGTGCTGGTGCCACGCCCTCCTCGCCGGCCCTCGCCCGAATCCCTTTCTATTCAGGGAGCGCCCGCGCGGAACGTGATGCCACGCAACCGTTTGCGGCGCGACCGAAGGACCTTCTCTCCCTGCCGAGGGGCGGGCTTCGTGCCGTGAATCCAGCCCTTCGGTGATGCCGGCAAGGTCCTTCGGTCGGCGCCAGCGTGTTGCGTTGCGGCAGGTTCAGAGTGGCGCCTCCCTCAGGATGACTTGTTTTCTGCAGCTTCTGGCATCCTCCCTCTACGGGATGCCGTCGTTCCGGCCTACGAGTTTGCGCTGGCCGACTCCTCGGGACGGTAGTCGTCGCCGACGGCGGAAAGGGTGAGCAGGAGCGCGCTTTCTTCCGTGGCGCGGATGTCGTGCGCCTCGCCGGGGCCAAAGAACAGCACCTGGCCCGCCGTCATCGTGTACTCCTGGCCGTTGGTGCGAAAGGTGAGCGAGCCCTGCACCACCTGCAGCGTCATGGGGCTGTCCGCCTGGTGCGTGCCGATCTCGTTGCCGTTCGCCATGGCGGTGAGCACCAGGCGAAAGCGGCCGCTCTTGGCCAGGGTGCGCCCCGCGCGCCCGCTGCGCTGGTACGGCTCCTCCGAGCGCAGCGCGGCAATCTGCTCGCCCAGGTCAAAGGCCAGCACGGGTCCCGCGAGGGGTCGGTTGATGGAAGACATTTCCGGCTCCGGTCCTGGATGCTGTGGGTTCTCTCTCCCGCCGATATCGTCTCTGCCGCCGCGGGCCGCAAGGGGCGGACGTCAGAAGTATGCCACGAATCCCGTGTACCACCGGCCCTCGCCCCAGTCGCCCGGCCACACGTACTCCACCGACAGGGCGTCCTCGAACAGGCTGAGCCCCACGCC
>DATABT010000557.1:0-5949 GCA_036259455.1 Longimicrobium sp.
GCTGCACCTCGCTGGCGACCGTGAGGTCGTCAGCGAGGTGCAGCGGGAGCTGGGACGCGCGGGGTTCAACGTGCTCGCCGTGGAGTTCCGCGAAGAAGACAGCCGCTTCCCGGTGCGCTACTTCTACCCGGAAGATGGCCAGCAGGCGGAGCTGGTGGCGGAGCGGGTGCGCACCGCGCTGCGGGAGGTCGGCATCGAGCGCGTGATCACCGCCCGCCAGATCGAGAACTACCGCGGCCTGCCGCGCGGGCGCGTCGAGGTGTGGCTCCCCGTTTTCAGCAGCCAGCCGCCGCAGGCGGCGCAGGTGAGCGGCCGGACCCCCTCGCCGCGAATCGACCCGCCGGCAGTGGTCGCCGCGCCGCCCCGCTGACGCGTCTGACGCAACGCATCCGCAGAAAGCTCTCTCGCGGACACGGCGGGGGCGGAGGAACGAAGAGAGGACGCGGATGAAGCCACCATCCGCGTCCTCTCCCTTCTGCCGGATCCGCGATCAGAGGATCACGTGCCCAGCCAGTACGTGGCCTTGATCACGAACACGTTGTCGGGGCGCGCGTCGAAGATGGCGCCGGTGTCGCGGCCGAACTGGAAGTCGCCGTAGGGTTCGCCGCCGCTGCGCTGCTGCTGCCACACGAAGAAGAGCGTGCTGCCGGGGCGGTACTCCCAGCGCAGCACGGCGTTGCCGCGCAGCGACCGCACGTTGAAGTCGTTGTTGAAGAAGCGGAAGCCCTGGTCCACGTCGGGGTTGCCGTCCGTGTCCAGCCGGAACCGGATGGGCCGCCCGTCCTCCGCGGTCTCGAACACGCTCACCTCCGCGGGCGTAAAGGCGCGCGTGTCCGCGCTGCGCGGCCGGACGAACTCCTTGTAGTCCGTGTACTCGCCCGTGGCCACGAACGGCTGCGCGAACAGCTCCAGCGACAGCGTGGGGCTGAAGGTCCAGTTCACCCGCGTGTCCAGCGACAGTACGTTCTGCTCCAACTCCGCGAACACCACCCGCTGGCCAAAGAAGTCCGTGGCCGTGGGATCGGTGAAGCGGGCCACGTACTGCGTCTCGCTGCGGCTGTAGTTGTACGACGGGCCAAAGCTGATCTGCACGCTGGTGCTGGGCTTGTAGCGCACGCTGGCCCGCGACTCGATGAACGATCCGCCGTCCGCCACCCCCCCGAAGCCGGGGTTCATGGAGAACACCAGCTTCTTGCGCGAGTCGGTGCTGAACGACGGCCCCACGAACCAGCTGGCCGGGCGCCGCACCGTCGGCCCGCCGCGGGTGGTGCGGTCGGCGTACACCTCCGGGCGGATGTGCGCGTAGACGCCCGCCGTCCAGTAGTTGTGGAAGCTGACCTCGCTGTACTGGTGCAGCTGCAGGTCGTTGCGGTCGCCGTCGAAGTTGATCTGCTGCTGCCCGCCCACGCTGAGCCAGATGTTGCGGTACCAGCTGCCGGGCGTGGTGAACTGGCGCACCAGGTTGCCGTTCATCCACACGTAGTCCGCCGTGCTCAGGAAGGCCATGTCGTTGACCTCGAACCCCGGGCTGCGGTAGTTCACCTGCGCCTCCCACAGCCAGCGCCCGCTTTCCTTGGACAGGCGCGTGTATCCGCCAAAGCCGCGCATCCAGGTGGCGGACGGATCCCAGGCGTCGCTGAACAGCCCGTTCTCCCCGTGCTCCCGGTCCGGCCGCTGAAAGTAGCGCGCGCTGCTGCGCTGCAGGTTGCGGATGGCCATGGAGTCGCCGCTGACGTTGCTGAACGCCACGTTCCCCATCAGCCGGTACGTCTGGTTCTTCCAGTAGAGCGACCAGTCGGCGCCGATGGCCTCCGCGTGCTCGGGAATCTGCGCGCGCAGGGCGTCGTCTCCGTCCCCGAAGCGGCGGTAGACCGAAGTGGCGATGAGCCCCCAGGTGCGGCTGCCGCCCGCGGTCGTCCGCTTTACGCGGCCCATCATGTAGTTGGTGAGCGGCTCCACGGTGATCTCCTCACCCGTGCCGTCCAGGTTGCGCACGCGCCCCACCTCGCGCGCGGTGACCGCCTCCAGCGCGCCGATCTGCCATCCGCCGCTGGTCCGTCCCGTCAGCTTGGCCGCGCCCAGCAGCCGCGCGTTGGCGGGGCGGTAGTCGTAGTCCCAGCCGTCCGGCAGCGACCCCTGCGGCGAGCGGCCGATGCGGCGGGAGTAGAAGAGCGACATGCCGCTCACGTTGCTGCAGTTGAAGCAGTTCAGCCCCCCGAAGCTCAGCAGTCCGCTCCCTTCCACGAAAAAAGGGCGCTTCTCGGAGAAAAAGCTCTCGAACTGGCTCAGATTCACCACCGCCGGGTCCTGCTCCACCTGCCCGAAGTCGGGGTTGATAGTGGCGCTGAGCGTGAGGTTGCTCCCCAGCAGCGCGCGGATGTCGGCGCCCACGCGGGTGTCGTACTCGCGCTCCTCGTGAAAGGGGCTGCTGGGGTCCGCGGGGGTGACGTACGAGGCGCGGGCCAGTGCGTAGGGCATGATCTCCAGCCCCCGCGGCCGCCGCTCGATGCGCATGCCGCTCAGGTGGCCGAAGCGCGCCGGCCCGCCGGACTCCTGCCGCCCCCAGAAGGACCACATCGACATCTCGTTCAGCCGCTGCACGTAGCGCCAGATCTGCACGCCCCACGTCTGGTCCACAGCGCTGCTGAAGCGCAGCTGGCTCCAGGGGATGCGCATCTCCGCCGTCCAGCCGAGCGAATCCACCGTCGTCTCCACCTCCCACACGGGGTCCCACGACGGGTCGGCGCTGGGGGAGGCCTGGCCGGCGTCGTACTTCACGCCATTGGGGTTCACCTGCAGGATGGTGCGACCGGAGTGGTCGTGGTAGGTGTCAAAGACGAGCTGGAGCCAGTCGCTCTCCACCTCGGCGTCGCGGCGGGCCAGCTGCCGGCTTACGCCCAGCGAGTCGAACATGCGGGCGCCCACGTACAGCGCGCCGTCGTCGTAGGCAAAGCGGACCTCCGTGCGGCTGGCCGGCTCGCCCTCGCGCGGCTCCTGCTGGCGAAAGCCGGTGGCCGGCTCGGGCGTGCTCCACACCGCCTCGTCCAGCCGCCCGTCCAGCACGATGTCGGTGGCGCGGTGGGCGGCTACGGACGGCCCGGCGGTGGGGTGGGCGCCGGTCTGGGCGGCGGCGGGGGCGGTGGCCAGGAGGGCCGCGGCGAGCAGCGTGTATCGCGAAGAACGCATGGGGAAATCCCCGGTCTGGATGGCGGGACGGAACCGAATCGGCACTGAGACGCTGATCACGGGTGAAAGGTTTGATGCCCCGCGCGGGAGATTTTCCCTGCGCGGGACGGGCATTCCTACGCCCGCACGTGGGTGTCCGGTTTCCGCCATCCATTGCCGCAGGGCAAATCCGGGAAAGAGAAAGATTCGGATGTCACACGGAGCAACGGAGAAGCAGAGCTACGGAATGGTTTCCTCCGTTTCTCCGTTCCTCTGCGTGAGATCGTTTTCTCGTGCTTGGCGGGGACGTGGGCCGGGTGAATGCGCTCACTCGGAGCCGCGCCGTTCCGTGATGAGGATTTGATGAAGGACGCGAAAGCGGCCCGTCCGGGGGCCGCGCTCGTGGGTTTGCGTCCAGGGGATCAGCGCCCCGCCGGGAGCCGCATCGTCCCGGAATCCGATAAGTGCCGACCTGCCATCATCTTGGCCAATGTCATTCTGTTTACGTACATAAGGGGACAGATTTATAGCACGGTGTTTGCAAACGGAAGTTTCTGCGAGTGTCCCCTCGGGGACGAGTTCGGGAGCGCCTGACAGGAAGGGTCGCCATGAAACACATCCGCCGCCGCGTCACCGCATGTCTGGGAGCCGTTTGTGCCGTAACGTTGTCCGCATGCGATGACGGACCTACGCTGGGGCGGTCGCTGGAATGTACCGAGCTCTCACAGAGCGCGGCCCAGGTGCAGGCGGGGATGGACGCGGGGGAGGCGCGCCTGCGCGTGAACCTGATCTCGCGGCTGGGTGTGGACGTGGCCTCGGGCGAAACGGCGGAAACCGACGGGGTGGAGCTGTACGGGCCCGGCGGGTGCGTGCGGCTGGCCACCGCCGCGACCACGCGGCTGGGGAGCGTGGAGAACGACATGGGTGCGCCGGTAGCCGACGCGTCGGTGGCGCTGGAGCAGATCACCCACGTGGCGCTGCTCCCCACGCGCGAGGAGCAGGGTGGGCGGCGCTTCAGCATCCAGCGGCTGGAACTGCCCACGCCCGTTACGCTGCACCCCGGCTCGCGCACCGAACTGTTCCTCACGCTGGAGCCGGTGACGGGGACGGACCAGGTGTCCACCCGGTTCGTCGCGGCGGGACAGGTGCCGCTGGACGCGGGCGCGGTGATGGTGTACGAGCCGGGGCGGGGGGCCACGGCGTCCATGCCCGGCGGGTTCTCGCTGACGCTCCCGCCGGGAAGCGTCGGCCAGCCCGCCGTCTACGGCATGGTGCAGCAGAACGTGGGCGGCGTGAGCCCCATGTTCAACATCACCCCGGTGGGACCGCTTGCGCGGGCCGGGCGCGTTACCTTCGCGGTGGACCCGGCGCGGGTGCCGCAGGGGATGTCGATGTCGGACTTCGGGGCGCGGGTGGGCGGGGTCGCCGCCGCCTCGTCCCGGGCGGGGAACATGGTGACGGTGGACGTGAACGCCATCGGCCTCACCGGCATGGGCACGGACCTGGGGTTCGTGGAGCTGCCCGACGGCACGCGCATGGCCACCGCGCCCGCGCCGGACGTGGGGCCGCTGCGTCCCATGCTGGTGGACAACGAGTGCTCCCGGCGGCTGGCCGCCAAGCGCACCGAGTACCTGGCCATGCTGGCCCGCAACCACGGGCTGCGGCTGTTCGAGTGCGAGTCGGTGGCGCCTTACGTGCACCTGATCCTGGTGAACATCGGCTACGGCGGCACCTCGTTTCCCAGGGTGTACCTGCCCGCGCAGTGGTACAGCGGCACGTACGACTTCATCCTGCGCACCATCAGCGAGCACGCCAACTCCGTGGGTGCGTTCGCGGCGGTCAACGGCTTTACCTGGGACGGGGGCGACGGCAGCGCGGCCGGCCAGACCGGGCAGGCGCGCGGAACCGTCTTCATCCAGGGCAACCGCCGCAGCCCTCTCTTTTCCGGCGCCGAAGCGCTGGTCGCGTTCGCCAACAACACCACGACGGGCACCCCCGCCACCCTGATCGACAAGCCGTCGGGGGTCACCAGCCCCAACCTGGGCGGGTACAACTACAACGTGGTGCCCTCCACCACCTCCGTGGTCAAGTACGGCCGGTGCAGCCAGCCCCTGGGCACCCAGCGGGCGCCGTGGTCCACCATCGGCATCGGCAACGGCATTCTGGTGATGGCGTCGTCCGTCAACGGAACGGAAACCGAGGCGTACGAACTTTGCGCCATCTACGAGGGGCTGAACATCATGGGCGGGGCGCTGCGCCTGGACGGCAACTCGGCGGCGTCCATCTTCTGGCAGGGGACGCACCTGAACCCGCTCTCGGGCACCACGTCCTGGTGGTACGGATCCGCGCGCCGGGTGGCGTACGGCGTGGCCGCCACGAACTGAGGGCCGGCGATGCGCGTGACGTGGACGGCCGGGGCCGTGGGGCTCGTTCTCGCGGTGAGCGCATGCCGCGGCGGGGCTGCTCCGGTGGTGGGACGGTGGGAGCGGGTGGGCCAGCCGCGCGAGTGGGTGCGCTTTGACCCGGACCGAACCTTCACCGCGACCTCGTACATGGACACGGTGGTCATCCGCGGCCGCTACCAGCAGCGCGGAGAGACCGTCACCCTCGTCTCCGCCACCGGCCGCGCCGACACGCTGACCGTGCGCGACACGCTGCTGCTGATGCGCGACGGAACGCGATTTCGCCGCGCCCGCGGCCGGTAGAACGGATCCCGCGGGCGGCGGACGTCCGGATCGGAACCAAACGGCCGCTCCGCGCGACGACGAAGCGGCCCCGTGCCGG
>DATABT010000558.1:0-3785 GCA_036259455.1 Longimicrobium sp.
GCCTCGGCCTGCTCGGCCACCACGTCGCCCGCGGTCGCCACGTCCGAGCGCTCCTCCGCCGCCGGGGCGGCCGCGGCCTCGTCCGCGCCGCCGGAGACGCGGTCCGTCACCGTCTCCACCACGTCCTTGGCCGCGTCCGCCACGGCGGAGGCGGCCGACGCCACGGCGCCCGCCGCGGCAGCCGCCGCGCCCGAGACGGCCTTGCCGGCCTTTCTGGCCACGTCCGTCACCGCCGTCGCGGCCTCGGCCACGGCGGTGGGCTGGTCGGTGTACACGCCCGCCTTGCGAAAGAGCGACTGCACGGTGTCGGTGGGCATGGCACCCTTGGCCATCCACTGCAGCGCCTTGTCCCGGTCCACCACGAGCGTGGCGGGCTGCGTGGTGGGGTTGTAATGGCCCACCTTGGCCACGAAGCGGCCGTCGCGGGGCATGGCGCTCTCGGCGACGACGATGCGGTAGTGCGGGGCCTTCTTACGGCCCATGCGGCGAAGACGGATCTTCAGTGCCATTGCTGTTTCCTCGTGTGGATCGGGTTGCGTCCTGGGCCGCGGCGGGTGCCGGGGGACCGGACGATCGAAAATCAGGAAACAGGGAGCAGGGAACAGGGAACAGGGAACAGCGGGCATGGCCCGCAGCCGTGGATGGCGATTCCCTACTCCCTGTTCCCTATTCCCTATTCCCTAGGCCCTCGGCATGCCGCCTCCTCCGAACGGCAGCTTCGGGAAACCACCGCCGCCGCTCCGGGGCATCATCCCCTGCAGCGACTTCATCTGCTTCATGAACTTCTGCATCTCCTTGAACTGCTCCAGGAGACGGTTGATCTCGCTCACCGGGCGGCCGCTGCCGCGGGAGATGCGCACGCGCCGCGCGCCGTTCAGCATCTCCGGGCGCTTCCGCTCCTGCCGGGTCATGGAGAGGATGATCGCCTCGATGTGCTTCATCCGCTGCGGGTCCACCTTGACGTTCTTCAGCATCTTGCTGTTCACGCCGGGCAGCAGCTTCAGCAGGTTCTCCAAGGGCCCCAGGTTCTGGAACTGGCGCAGGGCGATGAGAAAGTCCTCCAGGTCAAAGCGACCCGTGCCCATCATCTTGCGCTCCAGCCTGGCCGCCTCGTCGGCGTCGAACGAGCGCTGCGCCTTCTCCACCAGGGCGACCACGTCGCCCTGCTGAAGGATGCGGCCGGCCATGCGGTCGGGCGCGAACTCCTCCAGCCCGTCCAGCTTCTCCCCCACGCCCAGGAACTTGATGGGCTTGCCGGTGACGCCGTAGATGCTGAGCGCGGCGCCGCCGCGGGCGTCGCCGTCCATCTTGGTGAGCACCACGCCGGTCACGTCCAGGGCGTCGTCGAAGCCCTTGGCCACGTTCACCGACTCCTGGCCGATCATGCCGTCCGCGACGAAGAGGATCTCCTGCGGCTTCAGCACCTCCTTGAGGCGCCTAAGCTCGTCCATCAGCTCCTCGTCAATCTGCAGCCGGCCCGCCGTGTCGAAGATGACCACGCGGTCGCGCTCGCTCCGGGCCTGCTCCAGCGCGCGCTTCGCGATGCCGACCACGTCCCTGGACCCGGGCTCGGCGTACACGGGCACGCCCACCTGCTCGCCCAGCGTCTGCAGCTGCTCCACCGCCGCCGGGCGGTAGACGTCGCACGCCACCAGGCGCGTCTGCCGCATCTCGCGCTTCATCCTGCGCGCGATCTTGCCGGCCGTGGTCGTCTTACCCGAGCCCTGCAGGCCCACCATCATGATGACCGTGGGCGGAATGGCCGCCAGGGCCAGCGGGGCCTTGCGCTCGCCCAGCATGGCGGTCAGCTCCTCGTGCACGATCTTCACGAGCTGCTGGCCCGGCGAAACCGCCTTGAGCACCCGCTCGCCCAGCGCCTTCTCTTCCACGCGCTTCATGAAGTCGCGCGTGACCTGGAAGTTCACGTCCGCCTCCAGCAGCACGCGCCGAATTTCGCGCAGCCCCTCGCGAATCATGGGCTCCGTGAGCACGCCGCGCTGCCGCAGGCCAGACAGTACGCCTTCGAGCTTGTCGCTTAGCTGGTCGAACACCTGATGCCGTCGCCGTTCGGATAAAGCCGAAACGCCGCCCGTGCCGGTGGCCCCGGCCGAGCGGGAGATGCAAAGCCCCGAAAGGTAAAAGCCCACGGCGCTTTCGACAACCCCGGCCCCCGTCCTCGCCCGCCGACCGCACCGTCCTTCACGACAGGGGCAAAATTGTCGCACCAGTGCGGCGCCGGTTCGCCGGTCTCCCGCTCCGCGCACGCGTCCGTGCCAGGAACGACGTCGCTTTTCGACGCATGGAGCACTGGTTCGGTTCGTGCGCGGTCAAACTGCCCGGAGAGTCCCGCCTGCCCCGTCCCGCCACGGCAGCCCGCGCGCTCGCCACCACTCTCCGACCAGCACGCGTCACCGCAACCGCGGGTTCCGGGCAGGTGCACCGAACCGCACCCGGCCGGCCGAGGTCCCGGCACGCCCTGCAACTGGTGCTCCCCCGCGGCACCGGTTTCCCGTCTCACCGCCAGCGGAGGCCCCCATCATGGATATTCCGCTCCTCATCCAGGTCGTCGGCGTCACGGCCCTCCTCGCCGCCACGCTCGTGCTTGCTCTGCGCGTGTTCCGGCCGACCGACAGCGCTGCCATCAACGAGGCGGCTCCAGACGAAGCGATCGGCCGGGCGCTGTCTCGCACCCTCGCGGAGAGATCCGCGGGGACGGTGGTCGCCCTCCGCGATCTCGAGTTCCTGGCGAACGTGCACCAGGTCCTGCGGGACCGCGACACCCTCGCGATTTTCAGCGGGACGCGCGGCGGCGCCGGTCAGGGGATGCGCGATACGTTCGCCCGGCTGGACGGTGCGCTGGCGCGCGGTCGGCGGCCCGAGCCCCGCGAAGAGAGCGGCGTTGCACGAGGCGGTGACGGCGCGCTGGAAAGGGTGCTGGCAGTGCTCCCGCGCGGCAAGCAGCCATCGTTCGTACACGGACTGATCCCCGACCCCACGGTACTTCCCGGCGTCAGCGCCGAATCGGAGAGCGGCGACGGACCAAAGGCCGGGGAGCCGAAGTCCGGGGACGGGACCGGAACACGAACCTACGAATACCCGGGCCGCGGCCACGACGAGGAATCGACCACGGAAAGCGAGGATGGCACTCGCAAGACCGCGGTTACGCACTACGACACGAAAGGGAACGAGATCGGGCGCGCGGTGACGGTGGAGCGGCCCGACGGCTCGCGGCACACGTGGATGGAGACGTATGGAGATCGCATCGTGAGCCGCGACGAATACGACAGCGCGGACGGACGGCTGCTCGGCTCGCGCCACTACTGGAGATCCGGCGAAGACAACCGCTGGCGCCCGGGAAGTCCGGTCGAGGATCTGATGGAGTGCCCCAGCGACGAGCCCCGGGGCGGAAACGCGCACTACTTCGTCCGCCTGGCGGGCGGCGGCATTGCGTGCTGCGTCGTGTTGAATTCACTCAGCGGGGTGGGGTACTGCACGGTCTGGAGCGCAGACCAGGTCAACCCGGGCAGAGACCCCCGGGCTCCCACGCTCGCTGGCGGCACCCTGGTGATCGACCCGTACGACCTGGTCGTCAACCCGGACCCAACGCAGCCGCCACCGGGCGGTGGATCATCCCGGCCGGGTCGGACGCCCGAGTTCCCCGAGATTGCCGGGAGCCCGGGCGGACGGCCTCCCCCGCCAGACGTCCCGCGGTTCTAGGCCCGGCCCCTGGCGGTACCAGGCGAGGACCGGCCTACGGCGGCGGCCTCGAACACCAACCCGATCGC
>DATABT010000559.1:0-2505 GCA_036259455.1 Longimicrobium sp.
GGGCCGCCCGTGGTGGAAGCGTCCGCGCGCGCCCTCGCCGCGCAGGTGGAGGATTCCGTCGCGCGGGCGGAGCGCCGGCGCACGCCGCTGGGGCCGGGGGAGCGCATTGACCCCAACACGGCCAGCGCGGACGAACTGGACCGCCTGCCCAAGGTGGGACCCGCGCTGGCGCAGCGGATCGTGGACTGGCGCGCGAGCCACGGGCGTTTCCGGACGCTGGCGGACCTGGATTCCGTTCCCGGCGTGGGGCCGGCGCTGCTGCGCGACGCGGCGCCGCACCTGGCGCTGGCCCCCGCCCCGGCGGCATCGTCCAGACGAGACCCTTCCCAATCGGCTGCTTCGGTAGCAGATTGGGGTCGCTCACGAAACCCATCCACCCGGTCCACCGCCTCCGCAGCCGCCCCGCTGGACGTGAACCGGGCCACCGCGGACGAGCTGGCGGCGCTGCCGGGGATCGGCCCGGCGCTGGCGCGGCGCATCGTACAGTGGCGTGGCGAACACGGGCCGTTCGCCAGCGTGGACGCGCTGGAAGCGGTCCCGGGGATCGGCCCGGCCACGGTGGCTCGGCTGCGTCCCCTGGTTCGCGCTACGCCTTGACACCGCATGCACTTGCGGCGAAAATAGAACGCTGAACCTCCCCCGCAATCCACCGGGACGCGCGCGAAGGTCATGCGTCCCGGTCTTTCCGCCCGAAAAACAGGGCTAGATGGCCGTTTCCGCCCCCGCAGACCGGATTGGCGAGCAGCTGATCCACGAAGGACTGGTTACCCGCGAGCAGCTGAGCCGCGCGCTGGACGACGCGCGCGCCAACGGCACCCGTGTGGGCTTCAGCCTGGTCAAGCTCGGCTTCATGGGCGAGCAGGACCTGGTGCGCGCACTCGCCCGCCAGCACCGCATTCCCGCCGTGGACCTGGAGCGGGTCAAGCTGGATCCCAAGATCCTCAAGCTCCTTCCCAGCGAGATCGCCCTCAAGCACCAGGTGCTGCCGCTGCGCCGCGTGGGGCGCACGCTCACCGTGGCGATGGCCAATCCCACGGACCTGGGCGTGCTGGACGACCTGAAGTTCGTCACGCGCCTGGACATCGAGCCGGTGATCGCGGGCGATTTTTCGCTGCGCAAGATCATCGAGAAGGAGTACGAGGGCGGGCAGGACGACCGCATCAACGACCTGCTGAAGCAGATCGAGTCCGAAGAGGTCGAGGTCGTCGAGGACCAGGAAGAGGAGATGTCGGTCGGCGCGCTGACCGCCGCCGTCGAAGAGGCGCCGGTGGTCAAGCTGATCAACGGCATCCTCACCGACGCGGTGCAGAAGGGCGCGTCGGACATCCACTTCGAGTGCTACGAAAAGGACATCCGCGTCCGCTACCGCATAGACGGCGTGCTGCAGGAGATCATGCGGCCGCCCATCAAGATGAAGGCGGCGCTCATCTCGCGCTTCAAGATCCTCAGCGACCTGAACATCGCCGAGCGGCGGGTTCCGCAGGACGGGCGCATCAAGCTGCGCCTGGGGCGGCGGGTGATCGACTTTCGCGTGTCGACGCTGCCGACGCTGTTCGGCGAGAAGATCGTGCTCCGAATCCTGGACAAGAGCAACCTGACCCTCGATCTCGAGAAGTTCGGGATGGAGGAGAAGGCGGAGAAGGACTTCATGCGCGCCATCATGAACCCGTACGGGATGGTGCTGGTCACCGGCCCCACGGGTTCGGGCAAGACGACCACGCTGTACAGCGCGCTCTCCAAGATCAACACCCCCGAGGTCAACATCATGACCGCGGAGGATCCCGTCGAGTACAACCTGCACGGGATCAACCAGGTGCTGGTGCGCACGGAGATCGGGATGACGTTCGCGGCGGCGCTCAAGGCGTTCCTGCGCCAGGACCCCAACATCATCATGGTGGGCGAGATCCGCGACCTGGAGACGGGCTCCATCGCCATCAAGGCGGCGCTCACGGGCCACCTGGTGCTCAGCACGCTGCATACGAACGATGCCCCCTCGACCATCACCCGTATGGTGGACATGGGGATCGAGGCGTTCAACGTGGCCAGCGCGGTGAACCTGATCACCGCGCAGCGGCTGGTGCGCCGCGTCTGCCAGAACTGCAAGGAGCCCGTCACCTATCCCCGCGAGTATCTGGACGCCGCGGGGCTCACGGACGAGGACATCGAGGGGATCACCTTTTACCGCGGCGCCGGCTGCGACCAGTGCAACGGCAGCGGCTACAAGGGCCGGCAGGGCCTGTACGAGGTGATGGCGATGAGCCCCACGCTGCGCCGCATGGTGCTGCAGGGCGCGTCGACGGCGGAACTGCAGGCGCAGGCCATCAGCGAGGGGATGCTCACGCTGCGCATGGACGGCTTCGTGAAGCTGCGGAAGGGGATCACCACGCTGGAAGAGGTGATCAAGGAGACGGCGGGCTGACGGCGACCGGGGGACCGGGGGACAAGGGAACAAGGGAACAAGGGGAAACGCCATCCGTTTCCGCGAGCCCCGAGGCCTCGTCCCTG
>DATABT010000560.1:0-14448 GCA_036259455.1 Longimicrobium sp.
GTGCGCGCGCCGGAAACCATCGCGTGCCGGGCGAGGTGAGGGGGAGGGGAGGGGCCTCCGGGATCGGCCGACGGATTCCGCATCATCACCCCGCCGCCACCACGGGTTGAAACCCGTGGCTATGACGGCCATAAGCCCCGCCCTGGGCTCGCGGAGCTCGCCCGGCGGGGCTTCACCACGAACGTCAACTCCATGGGGATCATGAAGTTTCGCGCACATACCCGTCTCTACGCGCACATGGTGTGGGCCACGTGGGATCGTGCGCCGTTGATCACGCCCGCCATCCGTGACCGCATCTATCCCATGATCCAGCGACACGGGGACGATCTCGGCGCGCACGTCATCGCGATCGGCGGGATCGAAGATCACGTACACGTTCTCGCACGGTTCCCTTCCAGGCTCGCGATCTCCGAACTGGTGCGGCGGATGAAGGGCGCGTCGTCGTACCTGGCTTCCCAGGTGATGGGGGAACTCTTCCGGTGGCAGGGTTCATACGGAGCCTTCACCGTCTCCGAACGTGGGTTGGACCGGGTACGCGACTATGTGTTGAACCAGGAGACGCATCACCGGAACGGAACTACACACCCTTTGCTCGAGCGCACCCAAGAGTAGCGGACTGGTGATGTTTGAAGCCCCGCCGGGCGCGCTCCGCGAGCCCAGGGCGGGGCTTGTGGCCGTCATAGCCGCGGGTTTCAACCCGTGGTGCCCAACCCGTGGTGCCGGGGCTATGGCGCGGCCTCCACCACCCCCTCCTTCCCGGGGGGTGCCTCGCCCTCCGCCGGCACGTGCGGCACCATCAGGGTCAGGCGGTGGGGGCCCAGGTCGTACTCGAACCGTTTCGCCGTGAGCGGTTCGCCGTCGGCGTTGACGGTCATCTCCTCGTTCGCCTCCACGGTGAGGGCGGGGACCTTCAGGTAGGTGACCTTGGGATGGTGCACGTGGGTACCGGCGCGGATCTGCGGGGCCACGCGCACCAGCTCCACGTGGCTCATCTCCTGTACGATGCACAGGTCCAGCAGGCAGTCCGCGGGGTCCGCCTCCGCCGTCACCCAGTTCCCCCCGCCCGTTCTCCACGCGTTGCCGACGGCGAACAGCAGGAACCCGTCGTCGTACACCACCTCGTCGCCGGCCGTGAAGCGTGCGCGCGAGGGCTGCAGGTGCACGAACTTCTTTACCCCGGTGATCAGGTACGCCACCGGCCCCAGCACCCGCTTCAACTCGCCCGACGCCTCGTCCGTGGCCTCCGCGCCGATGCCGCCGGTGGAGACGTTCAGAAAACAGCGGCCGTTCACGCGGGCCACGTCCACCGGGTACGGCTGCCCGCTCACCGCGTCCAGCAGCGCGCCCTCGGGATCGCCGCCGCGAATCCCCATCCCCCCCGCCAGGTCGTTCCCCGTCCCCAGCGGCACGATGCCCAGCCGCGGCAGGGCGGCATCCTTTCCGTCGTCCTCGCGCTCCTCGATCCAGTCGTACAGCCCGTTCACCACCTCGTTGATGGTGCCGTCGCCGCCGGCGGCCACCACGAGGTCGGCGCCGTATTGCGCGGATTTCCACGCGAAGCGGTGCGCGTCTCCCGACTCGAAGGTCACGCGCGGGTGCACGGTGTGGCCCTCGGAGCGCAGCCGCTCCACCGCCCGCCGCAGCGCCTCCACCGCTTCGGGCGAGGGCGGGTTGATGATCACCGAGATGTGCACGGGTCGTCGTTGAGTCCGGGGTCCCTCTCACGGAGATGCCTGCGTGGCGGGGGCAAGAACTTCGCCATCCCCGGCGAATGCCGAGTGCGGGAGTGCATGAGACCCGAAGTGGATGCGGGGGATCGGCCTATCTCACCGCGCCGCGCGAAGTTTGCGCGGGAAGGGGTTCGGGATCTTCGGCATATCTTCACCTTGACGTGCGGTGGCACCGGATTAGCTTGTGGGGCGTGGTGGGGAGAAGTGGGGGATAGTGGAGAAGAGTGGCGAGGTCGTACACCGGAGCCCCATGAGCGGCTTCCTCGGGAGCTACACGCACCAGATCGACGAAAAGGGGCGGCTCAGCCTTCCCGCCTCGTTCCGGCGAGACGGGGGGGAGGAACCGCTGGTCCTGGTGCACGTGAATCCCGACTCGCTCACGCTTTTTCCCCGCCCGGTGTGGGGCGAGATGGAGCAGCGGCTGCGCGAGATGCTGCGGCGCAATCCCAGGGCGCGGCCGTACGTGCTCAAGGTCACCGCCAACGCCGTCGAGGTCGTTCCCGACAGGCAGGGCCGCATTCTGGTTCCCCAGCGGATGCAGAAGGAGGTGGGGATCGCGGGGCCCACGCTCGTCGTGGGCGCCATCGACCGCATCGAGCTCTGGAACCCCGAGAGGTTCGACGCGCTGACCGCGCAGACGGTGCCGGACGAGGACCTGCTGGCGCACGAGATTTTCGCCTGACCCATTCATCACCCGGAGCGGCCATGGTCTTTCCCGCCAACCCCGCGATGTTCGGCACGCTGCCGCCGCCGCCCCCGGCCTGCGGGATGGACCGGCACGTGGGCCCGTTCGAGCCGCTGGGCGAGCTGGCGGACTTTCTGGGTACGGACTGGTTCTGCTGCCGGCACTGCCGCGCCACCGTCACGCGCCGCAACGCGCGCGGCGTGCTGCTTCCCGCGTGACCCTTCCGTACGCGTCGGACTACCACGCGCCCGTCATGGCGCGCGAGGTGATGGACCTGCTGCGCCCCGAGCGCGGCGGGACGTACCTGGACGGAACGCTGGGCGGCGGGGGGCACGCGGAGGCGCTGCTGGAGCGCGGGGCGCAGGCGCGGCTGATCGGGGTGGACCGCGATCCGGACGCGCTGGCGGAGGCGTCGGCGCGGCTCCGGAGGTTCGGGGATCGGTTCCGCCCGGTGCGGTCGAACTTCGCGGACGCGGTGGATGACGCCGGGATCGACCCCGGTACGCTGGACGGGGTGCTACTGGACCTGGGGATCAGCTCGCACCAGATCGACGTGGATGCCCGCGGGTTCACCTTTCGCCCCGGGGCGCCGCTGGACATGCGGATGGGACAGGCGACGGCCGGCGAGGCCTCCGCGGCCGACCTGCTGAACACGCTGGGCGAGGGGGAGCTCGCCGACGTGTTCTACCGCTACGGCGAGGAGCGCCGCTCGCGAAAGCTGGCGCGCATCATCGCCGAGATGCGGGAGGAGGCGGAGTTCCGGACGAGCGACCAGCTGCTGCGCGCCGTCGAGCGCGCGCTGGGGCCGCGCGCCGAGGCGGCGGACAGGGCGCGCATCTTCCAGGCGCTGCGCATCGCCGTAAACCACGAGATCGAGTCGCTGGAGCGCGCGCTGGAGCGCTTTCGCGACGCGCTGGCGCCGGGGGGCGTCTTCGCGATCCTGTCGTACCACTCGCTCGAGGACCGGCTGGTGAAGAACGCGTTCCGCGACTGGAGCCTGGAGTGCGTGTGCCCGCCCGGCCTGCCGGTGTGCCGGTGCCGCGGCCGCGCGCTGGGCGTGACGCTGACGCGCAAGCCCGTGTCCGCCAGCGTGGAGGAGGTCGCGGCCAACCCGCGCGCCCGCAGCGCGCGGCTGCGTGGCTGGAGGGCCGCGTGAGCACGGACGCCATGAACGTCCCCGCCCGCCCGCTGCGCCCGCGCGCGGTGGAGAAGCCGTCGCGCTGGGAAGAACCGCAGGCGCGCCGCGTGGAAAAGCGCGAGCGCCGCCGCACCATTCTGGGCCGCGCGTTCTTCGTCCTCGCCGTCGCGGGGTCGCTGACCTCCGTCGTCTGGCGGCAGACGGAGGGCGTCGCCCGGCAGCGGGAGCTGGCGCGCATTCAGACCGAGACGAGCATCGCCGAGGCGGAGCGGGTGGAGTGGGCCAACCGCATCCAGGCGCTGCAGACGCGCGCGCGCATCGTTCGCGTGGCGCGGCAGCGGCTGGGGCTGCACGTGGCCCGCGACGACGAGGTGATCCTCCTTCCCATCCCCGCCAGCGCCATGGAGGAGCGGCCGTGAGCGCCAACCTCCCCGTCCACCGCCCCGGCGGCGCCTGGGACAGCGAGCAGCGCCTGCGCGCGCGCCGCCGCCTGCTCTTCGTCTGCATCGGGCTGGCGGCGCTGCTCGTCCTCGGAAAGGCCGTCTATCTGCAGGCGTTCGAGGCGGACCACTGGCGGCAGGTGGCGGCGGAGCAGCAGCAGGCGCGCGTGCCGCTTCCCGCGCGGCGCGGCGCCATCCTGGACCGCGACGGCGTGCCGCTGGCGCTCACGCGCGAGACCTTCGGCCTTTCCGTCGCGCCCAACGAGGTGACGGACCGCAACGCGCTGGTGGGGGCGATGGCGGACGCGCTGGAGATCTCCCGCGCCGCCGCCCGCCGCGCGACGGATCCCAGGCGCAGGTGGGTGGTGCTCCCCGGCGCCTTTTCCGCGGAGCAGCGGCGGGCGCTGGGGGATGCGCGCGGGCTGCACTGGGAGCGGCGGCTGGAGCGCTTCTATCCCCAGGGCCGCGTGGGGCGCGAGGTGCTGGGCGGCGTGAGCGGCGACGGGCGCGCGCTGGGCGGCATCGAGCAGGCCATGGACCAGGCGCTGCGCGGCACCGACGGCTACTCCATCCTGCGCCGCGACGCGCGGGGAAAGAAGCTGCCGTCGGTCGCGCTGCCGGCGGTGGAGGCGACGGACGGCAACGACGTCTACCTGACCATCGACTTCGACCTGCAGGAGATCGCGGACGCGGCGCTGGACGAGGCCATCGACAGCACCGGGGCGCAGGGCGGCGACCTGCTGCTGGTGGACCCGCGCACGGGCGAGGTGCTGGCCGCCGTCTCCAAGCGCGCCGGCGGCGTGCGGGGGGTGGGCGCGTTCATCGAGCCGTACGAGCCGGGCTCCGTCCTCAAGCCCTTCTTCGTGTCCACGCTGCTGGCTACGGAAAGCGCGCGGATGGCGGAGCGCGTGTTCGGCGAGCACGGGCGGTGGACGGACCCCAACGGCCGCGTGCACACCGACGTCCACGGGTACGAGTGGCTCACGCTGCGCGACGCGCTGCGGGTGAGCAGCAACATCGGGATGGTGAAGTTCGTACCCCGGCTGCAGCCGGGGCAGCAGTTCGGCTTTCTGCGCGACTTCGGCTTCGGGACGCCGACGGGGGTGGATTATCCCGCGGAGTCGAGCGGCCGGCTGCCGCGCCCGGACCGGTGGAGCAAGCTGACGGCGGCGTCGCTGGCCACGGGCTACGAGGTCTCCGTCACCCCGCTGCAGCTGGCCCTCGGCTACAGCGCCCTCGCCAACGGGGGGACGCTGATGGAGCCGCGCCTGGTGCGCGAGGTGCGCGCGGCGGGCGGGCAGACGCTGGAGCGGCGCGACCCGCGCGAGGTGCGGCGCGTCATCCCCCGCTCGGTGGCGATGGAGGTTCGCGACGTGCTGGTGAGCGTGGTGGACGACGGTACCGCCACGCGCGCCTCGCTGGCGACCTTCGAGGTGGCGGGCAAGACGGGGACGGCGCGCAGGACGGGCGCGGGCGGCCGGTACGAGAGCGGCGCCTACAACGCCACGTTCGTCGGCTTCTTCCCCGCGCGCGACCCGCAGCTGACCATCCTGGTCAAGCTGGACCGCCCGCGCGGCGAGTACTACGGCGGCCTGACCGCCGCGCCGGTCACCCGCGAGACGCTGCAGGCCATCCTGGCCGCCCGCTCGCCCGGGCTGGACCGCCGCAGCCTGCTGGCCACGCGACTTCCCGCGCAGGCCCCGCCCGCCGCGCCGGGGCGCCGCCGCGCGGACCCGCCGCCGGCCGGCAGCGAGGGCGTGTACGTCTTCGTCTCCACGGACGACCTGCGCCGCGCGGAGGACACGCCGTCCGCGGCGGCGGTGCCGGTGCCGGACGTGAGCGGGCTGCCGTTGCGCGACGCGGCGCGGCGGCTGCACGCGCTGGGCGTGCACGTCCGCGTACGGGGGACGGGATACGTCACGGCCACCCGGCCGGCGGCGGGAGAGCCGGTGGCGCGCGGCGACACGCTGCTCCTGGTGGGGGAGGGAAGATGACGGCTCGCCGCACCACCCTGGGCGCCATCGAGGCGCGTCTCGCCCGCGAGGACCTCCTGGCGGGCGAAGCCCGTTTGTCCGACGGCCACGCCGCGCGCGAGGTGTGGGACGTGACGGCGGACAGCCGGCAGGTGCGCGTGGGCGCCCTCTTCTGCGCCTGGAAGGGGACGGGGACGGACAGCCACCAGTACCTGCACCAGGTGTGCGAGTCCGGCGCGGCGGGCGTGGTCGTCGAGCGGTGCGACGAGGAGATCCCCACGCCCCAGCTGTGCGTAACGGACGGCCGCCTGGGCGCCGCCTGGGCCGCCGCGGAGTTCTTCGGCGACCCGTGGCGCGAGATGACGCTCGTCGGCGTGACGGGGACGAACGGCAAGACGACCACGGCGGCCATGCTCCGCCACCTGCTGTCGCTGGACGGCCCCGCCGGCTACGTCGGCACGCTGGGGGCGGTCGGCGCGGACGGCGAGGTGATCCCGGGAACCGAGGGTTTGACGACGCCCGGGCCGGTGGATGCCGCGCGCTGGCTGCGGCAGTACCTGGACGAGGGCGTCTCGCGGGTGGCGATGGAGGTGTCGTCCCACGCGCTGGACCAGGCGCGGATGGCGGCGGCGCGCTTCGACGCGGCGGTGTTCACCAACCTGACGCGCGACCACCTGGACTACCACGAGACGATGGAGGCGTACCGCGAGGCCAAGCTTCGCCTTCTCCACCTGCTCAAACCCACGGGCGCCGCCGTGCTGAACTGCGACGATCCCGCCTGGCGCGACGTGGCTTCGCCCATCGGCCGCACGGTGCGCTTCGGGATGGACAACGCGGCGGGCGCGGACGTGGCGGCCGAGGGCGTGAAGGTGGGGCCGGGGGGGATGGAGTTCACCCTGCGCACGCCGCACGGCGCCTCAGCCGTGGCGCTGCCGATCTTCGGCGGGTTCAACGTGTCGAACGCGGTGGCGGCGGCGGCGGTGCTCTGGTCGCTGGGGTGGGCGCCGGAGCGGATCGCCGACGCGCTGGGGACGCTGCCGCAGGTGCCGGGGCGGCTGGAGCGCATCGCCGGGCCGCCGCGGTGCGCCACCGTGCTGCGCGACTACGCCCACACGCCCGACGCGCTGGAGCGGGCGCTCGAGGCGGTGCGGCCGCTGGTGCAGGGGCGGCTGATCGTGGTCTTTGGCGCGGGCGGAGACCGCGATCCGGGAAAGCGGCCGCAGATGGGCGCCATCGCCGCGCGGCTGGCGGACCTGGCCATCGTGACGTCGGACAACCCGCGCACGGAAGAGCCGGATGCCATCATCGACGGCATCGAAAGCGGCATGGGAAGTGCACCCCGCCTGCGCATTTCCGACCGCCGAGAGGCCATCCGCACCGCACTCACCGAAGGACGCATGGACGACCTGGTCCTCCTGGCCGGCAAGGGCCACGAGACCTACCAGATCGTCGGTACCGAGAAGCGTCCGTTCGATGAGCGCGCCATCGTGCACGAGCTTCTCGCGGAACTGCAGACAGCTGCCGGAGGTGACGTTTGAGCGGGTTCCGCTGGACCACGGACGAAGTGCGCCGCGCGCTGGAGACCGATTCTCCCGCGGATGACATCCGTTTTTCGGGGATCGGCACCGACACGCGCAAGATCGAGCGCGGGTCGCTGTTCGTGGCGCTGAAGGGCGCCAACTTCGACGGGCACGAGTACCTGGCGCAGGCCGCCGAGCAGGGCGCCGCCGCGGCCGTCGTCAGCCGCGTGCCGGCGGACGCGCCCGCGGGGCTGCCGCTGGTCGTGGTGGACAACACGCTCCACGCCCTGGGCAGACTGGGCCGCCACCGCCGCCGCGCGCTGGCCGGCCGCGTGGTCGCCGTCGCGGGGAGCAACGGAAAGACGACCACCAAGGAGCTGCTGCGCGCGGTGCTGTCGACGAAGTTCCGCGTGCACGCGACGGACGCGAACCTGAACAACCAGGTCGGCGTGCCGCTGACGCTGCTCGCCGCGCCGGACGACGCGGAAGCCGCCATCGTGGAGGCGGGGACCAACGAGCCGGGCGAGGTCACGCTCCTGTCGCGCATCATCGAGCCCGACGCGGCCATCATCACCTCCATCGGCGAGGAGCACCTGGAGGGGCTGCGCTCGGTCGAAGGGGTGCTGCAGGAGGAGCTGGCGGTCTTCGACGGGCTGGCGCCGGGCGGCATGGGCTTCGTGGCCGACGAGCCGGCGGAGCTGCCCGACGGCGCCATCGAGCGGATCGGCGGAATGCGGCTGCGCGTTGCCGGACTGGATTCGCGCGCGGACCTCTTTCCCGACGGCGGCAGGGAGGGCGTGCGATTCCGGCCTGACGGGAGCACGGAGTGGAGCTTTCGCGGCGTTCCCATCCACCTGCCGCTGCCGGGAATGCACAACGTGCGCAACGCGCTCCTGGCGCTGGGCGTGGCCATCGAGTGGGGCGTATCGGTCGAAGACGCGGCGAAGGGGCTGGCGGGGATGAAGGTGCTGAAGATGCGCAACGAGTGGCTGCGCGTCGGCTCCCTGGGCGTGATCGCGGACTGCTACAACGCCAATCCACCCAGCATGCGCGCCGCGCTCGATCTTCTCGCGACGGTGCCGGCGGAGGGGGAAAAGGTGGCCGTCATCGGCACCATGCGCGAACTGGGCGCCCACGGCGAGCGGCTGCACCGCGAGCTGGCGCTGCACGCGGCGGGTCTGGTGGGCCACGGCATCGACCGCGTGGTGGCGACGGGCGACTTCGTGCGCGCCTTTGAGCAGAACCACAGCGAGCTGGGCGACCGGCTGATCGCGGCGGAGGACCCGCTGCAGGCGTACGAGGCGCTGCGCCCTGCGCTGCGGGGGAACGAGACCGTGCTGTTGAAGGGATCGCGCGGCGTGGCGCTGGAGCGGCTGATGCCGCTGATCGAACGCGACTTCGGCGGGGCCGGGGCGCAGACCGTCCGGACGGAGGGGTAGACCGTGCTGTACCACCTGCTGGTGCCGCTGGCGCAGTACAACATCGCCTTCAACCTCTTCCGCTTTCAGACCTTCCGGGCGGCGGGGGCGGTGGTGACGGCCTTCCTGGTCGCCTTCTGGTTCGGGCCTGCGATCATCTCGCGGCTGCGCATGCTCAAGGTGGGGCAGGTGGTGCGCACCGAGGGCCCGCAGACGCACCTGGGCAAGAGCGGCACGCCCACCATGGGCGGCGTGCTCATCATCCTCTCCACCGTGATCCCCGTCTTTCTCTGGGCGCGGCTGGACAACTGGTACACCATCGCCGCGCTGGTCACGCTGCTGTGGCTGGGTGCCGTGGGCTTCATGGACGACTACCTCAAGATCGTCCGCAAGAACACGGGCGGCCTCAAGGGGCGCTACAAGATCCTGGGGCAGGCGGCCATCGGGCTGGTGCTGGGGACGGTGCTGGTGCTGTTCGACATCAGCGGCGACATCCCGTCCACCTGGACGCAGATCCCGTTCTTCAAGAGCATCCACGTCGATTTCTGGTGGCCGGTCTACATCCTGTGGGTCACGTTCATCATCGTGGGCTGCTCCAACGCGGTGAACCTGACGGACGGACTGGACGGACTGGCGGCGGGGCTCAGCGCCATCGCCTGCGCCACCTTCGGCGTGTTCGCGTACCTGCTGGGCCGCATTGACGCGTCGGACTACCTGAACGTGTTCTACCTGCCGGGCTCGGGGGAGCTGACCATCTTCTGCCTCGCCTTGGCCGGCGGATGCATGGGCTTTCTCTGGTTCAACGCGCACCCGGCGGAAGTGTTCATGGGCGACACCGGCTCGCTGGCCATCGGCGGCGTGCTGGGCGCGGTGGCGGTAATGCTCAAGGCGGAGTTCCTGCTGGCCATCGTGGGCGCGGTGTTCGTGGCCGAGGCGCTCTCCGTGGCCTCGCAGACGGTCTACTTCAAGTGGACCAAGTCCAGGACGGGCGTGGGGCGCCGCATCTTCCGGATGGCGCCGCTGCATCACCACTTCGAGCAGATCGGCTGGCACGAAAGCAAGGTGATCATCCGCTTCTGGATCGCGGGGGTCATCTGCGCCATGGCCGCCTTCGCAACGCTCAAGATCCGCTGATGCCACGCTCGCTCGCCGGGGAGACGGTCGGGGTGCTGGGGCTGGCCCGCAGCGGGCTGGCCGCGGCGCGCCTGGCGCTCTCTCGGGGCGCGAAGGTCTACGCGAGCGATGCGGGATCCAGCGACGCGGCGCGCGAGGCGGCGGAGACGGTGCGGTCGATGGGCGGCGACGCGGAGGTCGGCGGCCACGACCCGGGCAAGCTGGCGGCGTGCGCCCGCATCGTCCTTTCCCCCGGCATCCCGCCGACGGCGAAGGTGCTCAGGGAGGAGGCGATCCAGGGCGTTCCGGTGATCCCGGAGATCGAGTTCGCCTACGAGCAGCTGGATTCGCCCGTGATCGCCATCACGGGGACCAACGGAAAGACGACGGTCACCGCGCTGGCCGAGCACCTGCTGCGCGTGGACGGAATCGACGCGGTGGCGGGGGGCAACATCGGCACGGCCCTCAGCGAGCTCGCGATGCGCGACCCGCGGCCGGCGTGGGCGGTGGTGGAATGCAGCTCGTTCCAGCTGGCGGGAATTCGGAGATTTACGCCGCGGATCGGGATTTTGACCAACCTGGCGCCGGACCACCTGGACTGGTACGCGGACGTGGAGGACTACTACGCCGACAAGGCGCGCCTCTTCGTCAACGCGTCGGCGGAGAGCCGGTGGATTCTGAACGCGGAGGACGAGCGCGCGCGGACGCTCATCGGCGACGCGCCGGGGACGCGCCTCTACTTCCGCGTGGAGACGGCGCCCGCGTCGGATGACGAGCTGGGCGGATGGCTGTCGTCCGGCGAGCTGCTGATCCGCACGGAACGGGGGCACACGGAGCGGCTGGCGGATGCGTCGGAGCTGAAGATCCTGGGCCCGCACAACATCGCCAACGCCCTGGCGGCGTCGCTGGCGGCGCGGCTGGCGGGGGCGTCGATCGACGGGATCGCGAGCGGGCTGCGGAGCTTCCAGGCGCCCGCGCACCGGCTGGAGCCCGTGACGGAGCGGGACGGTGTGCTGTGGATCAACGACAGCAAGGCCACCAACATCGCCTCCACCCGTGTCGCCGTGCGCGGGATGACGCGGCCGACGGTGCTGCTCCTGGGCGGCAGGCACAAGGGCGAGCCGTACACGGAGCTGCTGCCGGACCTGGGCAACGTCAGGACGATCCTGGCGTACGGCGAGGCCGCGCCCGCGATCGTGGCGGACCTGGAGGGCCGGGCGCCGGTGGAGCGGGTGGACGGGTGCTTCGAGGACGTGGTGAACCACGCGCGCCGCATCTCCCGCCCGGGTGACGCGGTGCTGCTGAGCCCCGCGTGCAGCAGCTTCGACATGTTCAGGAACTACGAGGAGCGCGGAAAGCGCTTCGCGCAGCTGGCCCGGGAGGGCGCGTAGATGAGCGGCATCGCGATCGGACTGGGACGAAGGAAGGTGGCGGAGCCCGCGCAGCCCGTGGTGACGCCGCGGCACCGCGTGCCGTCCACCGCCGTCGTCCCCGTTGCGCGCGAGGAGACGTGGGAGTCGCGCGCGCTGGTGGCGCTTACGGCGTTCGCGTTCGCGTTCGGGCTGATGGAGATGTACAGCGCCAGCTCGTTCATGGCCGCGGCGGACGGGCAGCCGGGGCACACCTACGCCCTCAGGCAGCTCACGGGCGGATTGACGGGCGCGGTGCTGGCGCTGCTCATCGCGCGCGTGGACTACCGCCGCTGGCGCCTGCTCGCTTGGCCGATGCTCTGCGTGCTGACGGTGATGCTGGTGATCATCATCCTCCCCGGCACGGAGGGCATCGCGCCGCGGCTGAACGGCGCGCGCCGCTGGCTGAACGTGGGCATCAGCATCCAGCCGTCGGAGTTCATGAAGATCGCCATCATCGCCTGGACGGCGGCGCTGGCGGTCAAGAAGGCGGACCGGCTGCACTCGCTCAGCAAGGGCCTCATGCCCTTTCTGGTAGTATGGCTGCCCATCGTCCTTCTCGTCCTGAAGCAGCCCAACATGAGCGCCGCGCTGCTCATCGTGCTGCTGGGGGCGCTGGTGCTGTTCGCGGGCGGCGCGCGCATCGGCCACTTCATCCTGCTGGGGCTGCTGGCGGTGCCGGTGCTGTGGAAGCTGATCCAGGGCGAAGGCTACCGCGCGCGCCGCATCGCCGCGTTCCTGGACCCCACGCACGACACGGGCGGGGTGAGCTACCAGATTCACCAGTCGCTCATCGCCATCGGCTCGGGCGGCGTGGGCGGCGTGGGCTTCGGCGAGAGCCGGCAGAAGTACGGCTTTCTTCCCGAGCCGCACAACGACTTCCTCTTCTCCATGATCGCGGAGGAGTGGGGGCTGCTGGGCATCGTGTTCGTCGTGGCCATCTTCTGCGGCTTCCTGGTGGTCGGCTACCGCATCGCCGCGCGGGCGCCGGACCGCTTTGGCTACCTGCTGGCCATCGGGATGACGAACCTGATCGCCGTCAGCGCCTTTCTGCACATGGGCGTGGCGCTCGCGCTTCTGCCCACCACGGGCGTGGCGCTGCCGTTCATGTCGTACGGACGCAGCGCGCTGCTGACGTCGTTCGCGGCGGTAGGAATCCTGATGGCGATTTCGCGGGCGGCCGGCCCAGGGGAGGTGGCGAAATGACGGCGCCGCGCGTGCTGTTCGCCGGCGGCGGGACGGGCGGGCACCTGTATCCCGCGCTGGCGCTGGGGGATGCGTTCCAGCGCCTGGATCCCGCGGCCGAGGTCTTTTTCGTCGGCGCCAGGCGCGGCGTGGAGGCGCGCGTTCTGCCGGAGAAGGGGGTGCCGCACCAGCTGCTGCCGCTGGAGCCCATCCGCCGCGCCAGGCCGTGGCAGAACTGGCGATTGATCCCGTCGATGGCGCAGTCGTTCGGCGGGCTGGGGCACATCTTCCGCACCTTCAAGCCCAACCTGGTCGTGGGCACGGGCGGATACGCCAGCGGGCCGGCGGTGATGTACGCGCTGCTGCGCGGCGTTCCCGCGGCGGTGCAGGAGCAGAACTCGTATCCCGGGTTCGTGACGCGGATGGTGGCCGGGCGGGTGCGGCACATCCACCTGGCGTTCCCCGAGGCGCGGCGCTACCTGAAGCCCGGCAGGCGCACCGAAGTCTTCGAGTTCGGCAACCCCATCCGCCCGCCCGACTTTTCGGTGGACCGGGCCGCCGCGCGCGCCAGGTTCGGGCTCGGCGGCGGCACCGTCGGCCTGGTCGTCGGCGGGTCGCAGGGGGCGCGCGCGGTGAACGAGGCGCTGCTGGCGGACCTGCGCGGCGTCGTGGAGGGGCGGTTCGCGGGCGCGCAGGACTTCGAGATCCTGTGGGCCACGGGCACCGGCAACTTCGATCGCGTGCAGACGGTGCTGGCGGACCTCGGCAGCCCCGCGTGGGTCAAGGCGGTGCCGTACATCCAGGACATGCCCGGCGCGCTGGCGTCGGCGGACTTCGCCATCAGCCGCGCGGGCGCCATGTCGCTGGCCGAGTTGTGTGCCTGGGGCGTGCCGATGATCCTGGTGCCGCTGCCGACCGCGGCCGCCAATCACCAGTACCACAACGCGGTCGCCCTCGCCGAGGCCGGCGCGGCGGTGATGGTGGAGGAGAAGGAGCTGGGCGGCGGCCGCCTGTGGCGCGAGATGATGACGCTGGGCAACGAGCCCGCGAAGCGCGCCGCCCTCGCCGCCAGGGCGAAGGAGCGCGGCCAGCCCCACGCCGCGGACCTGATCGTCCGCGAGCTGGCGAGGCTGGTCCGGTGAGCGAGGCCTTCGCGCACCTCGACCCCGGGCAGCGCCGCCGCGCCCGGGAGCTGGCGGAGACGTTCCGCGCGCTGGGCGCCGGCGATCCGGAGGCATGGGCGGCGTCGGAGGTGGAGGACGGCATCCCGCAGCTGGCGCGGTTCATCTTCCTCCGCCGCCTGTGGCGCGGCGCGGAGCAGTGGAATCTGCCGCCCGAGGAGTGGTTCGCCGAAGTCGAAGCCGAAGCGGCGGCCGATCCCGCGGTGGAACAGGATGACGACGAGCCCACGCTGGTCCCGTCGTCCTCGCACGACGCGGGCGAGCAGGATGCGGACGCGGAGCCGCCGTTCCTCGCGGCGCAGAATGCGCTCGAGCGCATTCTCGGCGCCGGCGTGAATCCGGAGGATCTGCGGGAAGTCGCGCGGGCGATCTTCCTCTACACCGCGTTCGACGTGGTGCACACCGTCGACGACGGGTTCGATCCGGAGGCGGGGGAGGGGATGCCCGGCTGGCTGCTGACGGAGGTGGGCGGCGACCTGGTGCTGACCGGCCGCGTGATCCCCGACCTGCACGAGGACCTGCTCACGATCGAGCCGGACGAGGCGGCCGAGGACGGGGGTGCGTGAGTGCGTGAGTGGGCGCGCGTCGGAAACGGTTTCCTCAGAGGAAACCAGACTTTCGCGTGGGGCGAGTGCAGTGAACCCCCCCGGGGTTTT
>DATABT010000561.1:0-1878 GCA_036259455.1 Longimicrobium sp.
AGCATGGGCGCCTCGCTGGCCGCGCAGTGCGCCATGGCGTGGACGCCCGAGAAGATGGTGGAGATGAACCGGCGGATGTGGATCGAGATGCGTCCGCACAAGGTGTTCACCTTCCCCGTGGTCTCCATCCTCTCCACCGTCAAGGCCGAGGTGTGCGGCCGGATGCTGTACGGCGACGTGGAGATCGAGGACCTCCCCATCCCCTTCTTCTGCATCTCCAGCAACCTGACTACGGCGGAGATGGTGGTGCACCGGCGCGGCTCGCTGCTGCGCGCCAACACCGCCAGCGCCTCGCTCCCCGGCGTCGCGCCGCCGGTGCTGGACAACGGGCACCTGCTGGTGGACGGCGCCCTGCTGAACAACCTCCCCTGCGACGTGATGCGGCGGCTGGGCGCGGGGACGGTGATCGCCTCGGAGGTGTCGGTGGAGGAGGACGCGGCCTTCACCTGCGACTGCGTCCCCACGCCGACGCAGGTGCTGCGCGGGCGGTTCTGGCGGGGGACGCCGGTGCGATTCCCCTCCATCATGGAGGTGGTGATGCGCGCCGCGCTCCTCCACAGCACCTCGCGCGAGCGCGACGCGCTGGAGATCGCCGACCTCTGCCTCCGCCCGCCGATCGACGCCTGGGGGCTGATGGAGTTCGACGCGCTGGAGCCGATCGTGGAGGCCGGATACCAGTACGCGCGGGGGGCGGTGGCCGAGTGGCTGGCCTCGGGCGAGGTTGATTTTCCCGCGGCGAAGGCCTAGCTTTCCGGCGCTTTTGGCGGGAAGCCGGTCGTTCTCCCGTGCGTCGGTGCCCCCTGGTGTAATGGCAGCACAGCGGTCTTTGGAACCGTTAGTGGAGGTTCGAATCCTCCGGGGGCAACTCCTCGATCGACAGCCTGCGCCACCTCTCCGGTGGGCAGGCTGTCGCGCTTTCCGTCATGGTGATCGCCGCCCTCCGGGACCCATCGCCGGCGGCGTGTCGCACCGCTTCACCTTCCGCGGCGGTTCTCCCGGTCGTGGCCTCTCCAGACTCCAGGCTCCAGGCATGGTGTGCGGCCGGTCCTCGCGGCCGACGAGCCGGCGCGGCCGACCAAGCGCGCGCCGTCCAACCGTCCGTCAGCGCGCCGCCGGCTCCACGCGCATGGAGGCGACGACGTCTCCCTCCAGGATCCCGTCGACCACCTCGATTCCCTCGACCACCTCGGCGAAGACGGTGTAGTCGCGGACCAGGCGGGGATTGTCCTTGAGGTTGATGAACCACTGCGCGTCGCCGGTGTCGTGCCCGCGCGTGCTCATCCCCACCGTGCCGCGGGGATGGGCGATGGCTCCCAGCTCGTCGCGCAGGAAGTGGGCGTAACCCACGTACTCGTTCGTCCCCGGCCCCCCGCCCTGGATGACGAAGTCCGGCTCCACGCGGTGCCAGCTGCCGCCGTCGTAGTAGCCGTCGCGCACCAGCGCCAGCACGCGTCCCGCCATGATGGGCGCGACGTCGCCGCGCAGCCGCACCACGAACGACCCTCCGCCGGCGTCGGGCGACATCGTCACGCGGACGCGCGCCTCCCGGCCCAGCGCGAGCGCGACGGCGTCCGGCGGGAGATCGAACCGGGGCGGGGGCGGGCGATCGTCCGTGGCCGGGCGCCCGAGCGCGTCGAGCAGGGCGACGCGGACGTCGCGCTCCGAGGCGTTCGCGCGGCGTACCCACCGCTCGAACGCGGCGATCACCGCGGGGCGCGCGGCGGGGACGGGAGATCCCCTGAGCGCGATGGCGGCGGCGCGGACGGCCTGCGCCTGGTCGCCCCGCAGCGCGGCCAGGTAGACGTCGTCGGCGCCGTGGCCCACCAGCTTCGACAGCGCGTCGATGGCCGCCTCCACCACGTTGCCGTCCCGCTCGCG
>DATABT010000562.1:0-2569 GCA_036259455.1 Longimicrobium sp.
CGCCCCGCTTCGTTCTGCGCCGCCCGCGGCTCAAGCGGGCGGGTTGCCGATGGGTTTGGTGATCACGTCGGCGACGTGGCGGGGATCGGCGGTCCGCTGGAAAGGAAGGCGCTGCAGCCGGAATCCTCCGCCTCGTCGTGCCCCTCGAGTTTCACGGTGCGCGCGGACGGCGACCACGGGGCGGCGGTGCGGGGCACGGCCTTCAGGCGGCGCGTGACCTCCCAGCCGTCCATCCACGGAAGGTTCACGTCCATCAGGATCAGGTCCGGGCGGTCCTTCTCCGCGCTGCACACGGCGCCCTCCCCGTCCGCGGCCTCCAGCACCTGAAAGCCGTGGTGCTCCAGCAGCGCGCGAAAGATCGCCCGCTGATCCGCCAGATCGTCCACCACCAGCACCTGCCGCGTTCGGCCCTGCACGATTCACCCCCCTTCCCCGTAAGCCGTGCCCGCCGTGCCTCCCGATGCCTGACGTTCGACGGCCGGCGGGGATCCCCCCCCGAAACCTTCCGGCGCGGCGGCGTCGGC
This sequence comes from Longimicrobium sp., assembly GCA_036259455.1. Lineage (GTDB taxonomy): Bacteria > Gemmatimonadota > Gemmatimonadetes > Longimicrobiales > Longimicrobiaceae > Longimicrobium. The sequence continues at coordinate 525 of DATABT010000562.1, forward strand.
CGGGAGGCGCACGGCGTCGACGGCGGCTTGTTCCCAGCCAGCGGCGCGCGTATGCTACAGTGTCACACACCCGCGGCATTCCCGCGCTTGCCACCGGATCGGCGTGCCTGCCGCATCCACCCGCGGTACCTGCCTTCCCCCCCAGACGCAGTATGAGCCTCGCCGACCCCACTCCCACCCTCAGCGACCCGGCGCCCGGTGCGGCCGGCCCGGAGAGCGCGTCCACGGACGAGGCCGCGCAGCTGCGGGCGCGCGTCGCCGAGCTGGAGCGGCAGCTGGAAGAGGCGCGGGCGGAGCACGTGGCGCTCGCGGAGAGCGCGCAGCGGTACCGGGCGCTGGTGGAGGCCGATCCGGGCGGCGTGGTGATCATCGACGCCGCCTCGATCATCCTGGCGGTAAACCCCGCCATGGGCCGCATCTTCGGGTACCGGCCGGAGCAGATGGTGGGCAAGCCGCTCACCGTGCTGATCCCCCACCGGTTCCGCGAGGCGCACATGACGGGGATCCGGCGCTACCTGCTGAGCGGGGAGCGAAGCATCCGCTGGCAGGGCGTTCAGCTCCCCGCGCTGCACCGCGACGGCAGCGAGTTCCCGGTGGAGATCAACTTTGGCGAGTACACGTCGGACGGGGCCAGGATCTTCGCGGGCTTCATCACCGACATCACCGACCGCAAGCGGGCGGAGGACGCGCTGCGCTTTCAGAGCGCGCTGCTGCAGGCGCAGAACCAGGCGGCCATCGACGGAATCCTGGTCGCCCACCAGGGCCGGGTGCTGAACATGAACCGGCGCTACGCGGAGATCTTCAACGTCCCCGAGGAGCTGCGGGCGCCGGAGCGGTGCGTGGAGATGTTCGACTGGGTCTGTGCGCAGGCGGCGGATCCCGTCACCTACCGCCGCATCATCGAGCGGCTGCGCGAAGAGCCCGACACCGTGCACCGCGACGAGGTGACGCTGGCGGACGGGCGGGTGCTGGACCGGTACTCGGCGCCGCTGGCCAGCGCGGAGGGGCAGCTGTACGGGCGCATCTGGATGGTGCGCGACATCACCGAGCGCAAGCGCATCGAGCAGGCGCTGCAGGAGGCCAAGGACGCGGCCGAGGCGGCCAACGCGGCCAAGAGCGACTTCCTGTCGCGCATGAGCCACGAGCTGCGCACGCCCATGAACAGCATCCTGGGCTTCGGGCAGCTGCTGCAGCGGGGCGGGCTTGCGCCGGAGCACACGCGCAGCGTGGAGCACATCCTCAAGGCCGGGCGGCACCTGCTGAACCTGATCAACGAGGTGCTGGAGATCGCCCGCATCGAGGCCAACCAGCAGCACCTGTCGCTGGAGCCCGTCCACGCCGCCACCCTGCTGACGGAGGCGCTCGCGCTGGTGCGGCCCACTGCGGAGCAGCGCCCGGTGCAGCTGGCCCTGCACGCCCCGCGCGGCACCGACGCCTACGTGCGGGCCGACCAGCAGCGCCTCATGCAGGTGATGCTGAACCTGCTGTCCAACGCCATCAAGTACAACCACGCCGGGGGGACGGTGGAGCTCCTGGCGCGGCCCGTGGCGGCGGAGGGGGAGACGCCCTTCCTGGCCATCGGCGTGCGCGACACCGGGCCGGGAATTCCCCCCGACCGGCTGGGAGAGCTGTTCGTCGCCTTTTCGCGGCTGGGCGCGGAGGGCTCCGGCATCGAGGGCACGGGGCTGGGGCTGGCGCTCTCGCAGCGGCTGGTGGAGGCGATGGGCGGGCGGCTGCGGGTGGAGAGCAGCGTGGGCGAGGGGAGCACCTTCTGGGTGGAGCTCCCGGTGACGGAGAGCCCGCGCCACGGCCTGGAGCCGGGGCGGACGGACGTGCACCGGACGGAGCGGGTGGCGCGGCCGGCCCGCACCGTACTGTACGTGGAGGACAACCTGGCCAACCTGGACCTGGTGGAGACCATCCCCCTGCAGCGCGGGGATCAGGCTGATCTCCGGCCGCTCCAGGAGGATGGTCTCCACCAAGTCCAGGTTGGCCAGGTTGTCCTCCACGTACAGTACGGTGCGGGCCGGCCGCGCCACCCGCTC